>CALWYM010000101.1 GCA_944385775.1 uncultured Oscillospiraceae bacterium
CGGTATAATGAATCCTCTTATGGAGTTTATAGGCAACTTCGGCTATGTAGCAGTATGCGTAATGGGTGCCATAATGGTGAAGAACGGGCTTATTTCCTTCGGAGTTATAATCGCGTTTATACTCTATGTAAAGCAGTTTACCCAGCCTCTCGGTCAGGTGGCGCAGGCAGCTACAAATCTTCAGTCTGCCGCTGCCGCTGCGGAAAGGGTGTTTTCGTTTCTTACTTCCGAGGAGATGGAAGATGAATCGGCTAAAAAGCCCCTTATAAAGGACCCAAAGGGAGAGGTTGTATTTGACCATGTCCGGTTCGGCTATACGCCGGAGCGCGTCATAATAAACGATTTCTCCGCCACAGTTAAGCCCGGACAGAAGGTTGCCATAGTTGGTCCTACGGGAGCGGGAAAAACTACCCTTGTAAATCTGTTGATGCGGTTTTATGAGCTTAACTCAGGCAGAATACTTATAGATGGCATAGATACAAGGGATACTACGAGAGAGAATGTTCACAGCCAGTTTTGCATGGTGCTTCAGGATACGTGGCTTTTTGAGGGGACTATAAGAGAGAATATAGTTTACAGCATGAAAAATGTGTCCGACGAACAGGTTGTGAATGCCTGCAAGGCTGTGGGACTGCACAGGTTTATAATGTCCTTGCCAGAGGGATATGACACGGTTCTGACAGATGAGTCAAATCTCTCAGCCGGGCAGCGGCAGCTAATGACAATTGCAAGAGCCATGATAGAGGACGCGCCGCTGCTCATTCTGGACGAGGCTACAAGTTCTGTTGATACGAGGACGGAGCAGATTGTCCAAAACGCCATGGATAAGCTGACTGAGGGCAGAACCAGCTTTACCATTGCCCACCGCCTGTCCACCATCAGAAATGCCGATGTCATTATTGTTATGAAGGACGGAGACATTGCGGAGACAGGTACCCATGATGAGCTTCTTAAAAAAGGCGGTTTCTATGCTCAGCTTTGGACCAGCCAGTTTGTAAACGCGGAGGAAATTTAAAAATAAGTTAAAAAACCCAAGACACCTGATACTTGACTATGATAATTGGTAATGCTAAGATAGTTTCCGAAGAGGAGGTCTGGGTGTGGGACTTTTTGACTTTGCAAAAAAGAAAAGAGAACCAGAAGTCCACGAGGTCAGGCGTGAAAATCCAAACGGTCTTGATCTTCTGGAATTTGTAGTTGATAATAACCACTGCGCGGTGCCGGTTAAAAGCGTCCGGGAGATATGCCAGTTTGAGCAGCTGCTTCCCTCGGGACTCAGCCATAAAAGTATTGAGGGAGTGTTTTTCCTGGGAGACAAACCGGTTGTAGTGGTGGATTTGAAAAAATATCTGGGAATGAAAAAAACCGGCAGTGACGGCAGGTTTATCGTTCTCAATACTCCGGGAAGAGAAGTGGCAATACATGTTTCCGGAGTTGTGGGAGTCAACAGTGTCGACAAATCGCAGGTTCTGGAGAGCCCCGGCGCTCCGGAGTGTGTAACGGGTGTTGTACGTATTGGTGAGAACCCTACGGCAATATTTGATTTGGAATCCATTGCTTCCGACGTTTTGAAGGTATAAAGAAGAAGCTGCAAGACTAGAGTCTTGCAGCTTCATTTTATTATTGGAATTATTTTATGAATTCACCGCTTTTACCGTCAAGTATGCCCTTTGAGATAAGGTAATCATCAAGAATCCCGGCGACGATTATCTGAAGGGGAACGCATTTTTCCTCTTCAGTGCGGTATCTTTCGGAGAGTAGTGTGCAGTCCGAGGCGCCCAGGGTCTTATTGAACATCAAAATAAAATCCTGAACATCCTTACGGAGCGTTTCGGTGGTGTGAGCTCTGTCAGCCACAAGAATATGACCCAGTGCCATAAGGGAGCCGGTCAGCGCACCGCAGACACCGCCAGACATCATTCCACTGCCAAAGCAGCTGGCGGTCTTAAAGCTGTCCTCCGGCAAACCCAGTCCGTAGGCAATGTTGGCTCCGGCAAAAAGCCGCTCCGAACAGTTATAATTTTCGGCATTGCCAAAGCCTTCCTCAATAAGCTTTTTAAGTCTCATTAATAAACGTCTTTCCTTTATTCCTCTATTCTAATTGCCTCAACGCTGAGACATTTACCGTTTGACGTATCCACCTGGAAAATGGCGCCCTCCATCTTACATGGACCGGGAGCCTGTTCATAGGCGCGTCTTCGCGGATCTCCCAAAAACCTGTTTATGCTCATTTCCGGCTTGACGCCCAAAATTGAAAGGGCTGGTCCTGTCATTCCAAGGTCTGTTATAAAGCCTGTGCCCTTTGGAAGGACGGTGGCGTCACTTGTCTGTACATGGGTATGCGTGCCCCACAGTGCGGAAATACGTCCGTCAAGATGCCATGCAATGGCGGCTTTTTCGCTGGTGGCTTCTGCGTGCATATCAATCAGCACTACTTTTGTATCCACATTTTTTAAAATGCGGTCGGCACAGTAAAAAGGATTGTCAGGACCGAAATCCATCCCGCACCGTCCTATAAGGTTAATAACACATACATCGCCAAAGGAGGAATCGAACACTCCCCACCCACGTCCGGGAGTCTGAGGCGACAGATTGGCAGGGCGTATAATATACCTGTTATCGTCAAGATATGGTATAATGTTCTGCCTGTTAAAGGTGTGATTTCCCAGGGTGATTACATCGGCGCCAGCATTAAAAATCGCCTCTGCCTGCTTGGGGGTTATTCCCACAACAGAGGAATTTTCACCGTTTACAACAGTAAATGAGATGTCCTTAAATTTTTTAATTGTCCTTAGTTTCCTTTCCAGAAAATTAAGACCATTTTCGCCGAAAACATCACCGACGGCTAAAATATTTACTATCATACAATTCTCCCGGCTTAGGTTTTCAGATTATAAGCTCAAGGGCGCGATGGCAGTTATGAGCGTGAATTGTGGTGTGGGCTCCGCCGTCCTCTCCGTCGCAGGTCCAGGAAACAGGACGGTCAAATTCAAAGGTAATATCCTTTGTGTGAAGCAAAAATACGTGCTCTGTATTAAATTTCCGCTCAAGGACATTGGCTATGACATTGTTAAGGTCGGAAGGCTTTTTAGGCATACGAATGAGAAGAACCTCGAAAATACCGTCGTCAAGGGAAACATCGTCAGGGGACAACTTTATTATTCCGGCAACGGAAGTAGAGTTTACGACGGCACCCAGGATAAAATCATCCTCAATAACTCCATCATCGTATGTTATTTTTGCATGGCAGGATTTAATATCCTTTATGCTGGAAAGAGCCTGCACAATATATGCCAGATAGCCCCACGTGTTTTTGCTGTTTTGAGGCGTAGTGTACGACACATCGGTAAAAGCGCCGAAAGCGGAAACATAGCCGAAATAGTTATCATCAAACTGACCTACGTCCACAACTCTGGTGTTATTTAGGTTAATACGCGTCAGCACGTCCTCCGGAGTTTTGGGAAGACCGAGAGATGACGCCATGTCGTTTGTTGTTCCAAGGGGAATGTAGCCCACAATAGGTCTGTCCTCAAGAGGAATACGCATAAGTCCGTTTACAACCTCGTTAAGGCTTCCGTCTCCTCCGGTGCAGACAATTCGGTCGTAATCCTTGCCGTAGGTTTCGGCAAATTCTATCGCGTCGCCCCTCTTTTCAGTCATCAGTACGGAGACCATCTGACCGTTTTCGCCTAATACCTTTATAATGTCCAAAAGGTAATTCTTTACCCGCCCCTTGCCTGAAACGGGATTGATTATCAGTAAAGTTTTTAATTGACTCACAATTACCAACCTTTCTTAATGCCTTGGGAAATTATGGGTTAAACTGTACGTGGGTTTTTACAGCTGATATTATATCTGCTAAAATTAAATGTTAGTTAAGATTCTGTAAAGATTTTATATTGCCGGAAAGAGAAAGCCCATTTCTAGCTGTAATCTCAACGGGAAGGACCTTGTTTTTCAGCTCTGAGCCCGGTGCTTTTACAAGCAGGTAATTTGAGGTGTGACCGGACCATATGCCATTTTCCTCCTGCTCGAACAGCACGTCAAGGGTTTTGCCGAGCTGCATATCGAGAAATTCCTCCTCGGTTTTCTCTGCCACGGCGGCGGCTTTTTTTGCTCTTGAATGCTTCACGGATTTTGGAACCTGGTTTTCCATAGCAGCTGCCGGTGTGCCTTTTCTCACAGAGTATGGGAAAACATGAACATGAGAAAAGCGGCATTTTTCCAAAAAATCAAGGGTTTTTGAAAATTCTTCCTCAGTCTCACCGGGAAAGCCTGTAATAAGGTCGGCGGTTATCCCACAGTTGGGAAAGTATCTCCTCAAAAGCTCCACCGACTGGTAAAACCTTTCGGAATCGTATTTTCTGTTCATACGGGACAGCGTTTCGTCGCAGCCGGACTGGAGGGACAGGTGAAAATGATTGCACAGATTGGGAAACTGCGAAAGTCTTTCGCAAAAATCCTCGGTAACACATCGGGGCTCAAGGGAGCCAAGACGGATTCTGCACGATGGGGCGGCGGCGCATACGGCGGAGGTAACATCGGTAAGGGTAGGTTTATCGGGAAGGTCGTGCCCGTAGGAGGCAATTTCGATTCCCGTAAGGACAATTTCCCTGTACCCCTCCTCCATGAGACCGGCAGCTTTCCGGGCGGCAGAGTCAAGAGGCAGGGAGCGGACAGGACCTCTCGCGTAGGGTATAATACAGTATGTGCAGAAGTTTACGCAGCCGTCCTCTATTTTCAAAAGGGCTCTTGTTCTGTTAATGGCGCTTCCTGCTGGAAGCTCCTCAAAAATGCGCCGTGAAAAAACAGCGTCTATATTTTCCTCGCTGCTTCTGTCAGCCAAGGCTGCGGAGACGGCGTTAACAAGCTCCTGTTTGCTACCTGAACCAAAAAGAATATCAGCGCCGATTTTCCTCGCCTGCTCAGGCTCGGTCTGGGGCCAGCAGCCGCATACTGCCACCACCGCACCGGGAGCCTGACCTTTCAGATGATTAATTGCCTGACGTGACTTGCGCACCGATTCAGCCGTGACAGCGCAGGTATTTACAATAATCGCGTTGCACTCCCGCGGTGAGTTTACTATTTCGTGCCCCATGGTCTCAAGCATAGACGCAGTGGCCTGGGACTCAAACTGGTTGACCTTGCAGCCGAGAGTGTGAATATATATTTTCATTAAGCTTCACCTTTTGTTATGGTCTTTTTTCTCAAACAGCTTGAAAAAGACGAAAAATTAAATTACAATACAGCTTGAACCTTTATTATATCTTAAGTAAAGTATATATTCAAGCGTAAATGCGTTTTTGGTTATTGGAGGAACATATGAAGGTATATTTTGACAACGCGGCTACAACAAAGCCCTGCCCGGAGGCGATAGCGGCAATGGTAAACGCTCTGGGGGAGGACTACGGAAACCCGTCCTCAGGCTATGAGCTTGGACGCAGGGCTGGAGCGGTCCTGAGAGATTCGAGAGAAGCCGTTGCCCGCGCCATGGGTGCAAAGAGCGAGGAAATTTTCTTCACCTCAGGAGGTACGGAAGGTGACAACTGGGCAATAAGGGCTTCGGCTCACTTAATGCGCCACAGGGGAAAGCACATAATAACCGGCGAAACGGAGCATGACGCTGTAAGGGCTACTATGAAGCACCTTGAAGATGAGGGCTGGGAGGTAACATATCTAAAGCCGGACGGCGACGGGAGAATAACATCCGACGCCGTTTCCGGCGCGCTGAGAGAGGATACGGTTTTAGTCTCTCTTATGCTTGTAAATAACGAAATCGGTTCCGTAAATCCGATTTCTGAAATTTCCGCCGCCGTAAAGGCTGCCGGCTGCCCTGCGATCATTCACACGGACGCGGTTCAGGGTTTTTTGAAAATACCCTTTACTCCGTCCAAACTGGGAGTTGACCTTGTCACTGTAAGCTCACATAAAATTCACGGACCAAAGGGCAGCGGCGCATTGTATATTAGAAAGGGGCAGCGGCTGCCGCAGCTGCTTTTCGGAGGCGGACAGGAAAACGGAATCCGTCCGGGAACAGAGGCAATGCCCGCAATTTCAGGGTTTGCCGCCGCGGCAAAGGTTGGAAAAGAGCATTTTAAAGAAAACGTGGAGATAATGAGCAGCGTAAAGGAGCATACATTGGACAGGCTCCGCG
Organism: uncultured Oscillospiraceae bacterium; assembly: GCA_944385775.1. Lineage (GTDB taxonomy): Bacteria > Bacillota > Clostridia > Oscillospirales > Oscillospiraceae > RUG626. The sequence goes on from CALWYM010000101.1 coordinate 6,155, forward strand.
CCGCTATTCCCGGGATTATTACCATCGGAAAAAGCGAAAGTCCTCACATAGTCAATATCTCCCTTCCTGGATACAGAAGCGAGGTACTTATGAACTATCTGGATGCCCAGGGCATAGCCGTTTCCAAGAGCTCCGCCTGTAAAAAGGGCGGACGGAGCCATGTTCTTGAGGCAATGAGGCTGCCGTCTGAGGTGATTGACGGAGCCATAAGGCTCAGCTTTTCAAGGTACAGCACCCTTGAGGAGGGAGATTACTTTGCTGAAAAGCTTTCCGAGGCAGTGTCAATGCTTAAACACAGATAAGTAAAAATAAGAGGGCAACCGGTTTTATCCGGCTGCCCTCTTATCTGCTGGATTTAATTTATCACTCTTTGGAACGGTATTTAACCGTGGAGGTCAGTAGAAAATTATAAACAGGAGCGATGGCTTTGAAATCCGCCAGCACACGGTCCGAAAGCTCCGGGGAAAAGAGTATGTCAGGGTCAGTGCCCGTTTCAAAGTTGACTGAGCGCATATCGAGCCACGTCCGCTCCCTGTCAGGCTTATTCAAATACGGACTTTTCTTATATTTTTCTCCGACCATGGTGAATGCGGTTTGACCTCTGTACGCCTTGTCGGCGGAAATCCACATCGGGTCATGGCTCAGCACACGGCTTCTTATCTGCCTCATTGTTTCCGTTCCGGTATAGTACCAGCCGCAGCCCCAGCTGGCGCCTGCAGGAGATACGGAAAAGTAGTAGCCTGGGAGACCAACGTGCTTTTCTCTTATAAAATTCAGCCAGATATAGTCTCTGAAAATACTGCCGCCCCTCATAAATCGCGTGTCACGCCACAGCCGAGATATGCTCTTTCCCACCTGGGGAATACACATAAACTCCGGGTCTATTTCAAGCATTCCTGGCGCAAGACTGTTAAAAACCTCAACCATGGGCTCTACAACGTTCTTTTCATATTCCTCACGGTGAGCTTTGAACCAGTCCCGGGAGTCCATCATCATATTTTCAAAAAGGAATGACAGTGTTCTTTCTGTAAAGGGCATTTTTTAACCTCCTGAACTATCTGCTAAAACAGGATTCTATCACAAATGCCCGACTCTTTCAACGGAGATTTATAAAATAGCGCTCCACCGTTTCTCCGTCAGCTTCGTCAAAGGATGTGCCGTCGAATATTCCGCCGCAGGCAAGTATTGTACGGCGGCTTGCTTCATTGGAGCTGTTGCAGGTGACGAGAACTCTGTCAAGGTCCAACGTGTCCCTGCAATAGGGAAGCGCCATGGCGAGCATTTTCTTGCCGTAGCCCATTCTGCGGTATTTGGGGCGGATATTATATCCGATATGACCGCCGATTTTCGCCAGATATTCGTTCAGCGTATGGCGGATATTTATCATGCCTAAAAGTGTATTGCCTCCGTCCACAAGTAAAAACTGGGTGGCGCAGACCTTGCCCTCCGGGCAGGTTTCCTCCGATGAATATAGCTCTAAATTCTTTATCCAAAACTTAATTGACGGGAAGTTTCTTATCCCAGCCGTGCCGTCAAAGGTACTTGTGGCGTCGTAAAGCTCCTTAACATATGCTAAAAGCTGATCCTCGTACTCCGCCGAGGGCTTTACAAGATGTAAGCCGTCCATTAAAATTTCCCTTCCTGAATATATAATGCTTAAAAAAATTTAAATGAGTATATCATCTTACCGCACTAAAGTCAATGGGTATTCTTTTGTGGTTGATAAATTCAGATATAAATGGTAAAATGTTTGGGAGATTAGATTTAAGGTAAGGAATTTACCATGACATTATTTGAAAAATCACAGAAAATATTAGAGCTTCCCGCTGTGCTGACCATGCTAAGCGAGGAAGCTGTCAGCCAGGGCGCAAAGGACAAGGCAATGAGTCTTGCTCCTGAAAAGGACCCTGAGGTTGTGCGAAAGCTCCTTTCTGAGACTTCAGCAGCAAAGGATATGATGGTGCTTCACGGAAGCCCCTCGTTTTCGGGTGTCAGCGATGTATCGGCGTCACTGAAGCGCGCCGATATGGGCGGAATGCTCAACACAAGAGAGCTTCTGGGTATTGCCGCTGTACTGAGGGCTGCCAGAACCGTTTCCGCGTACGCGTCTGAGGACAGCGCAGGAGGCAGAGAGATAGGATATCTTTTCTCCGGTCTCCGCGCGAATAAATACCTTGAGGAAAAGATTACAAACTCCATAATCGGAGATGACGAACTGGCAGATTCGGCAAGTCCGACTCTCGCGGATATTCGCCGCAGTATGCGTGTGGCAGGGGACAGGGTTCGTCAGGCGCTTCAAAAGATAATTACATCGCCCTCTTACGCCCGTGCGCTTCAGGAGCCTATTATTACAATGAAAAACGGAAGATATGTTGTACCGGTAAAGGCGGGATTTAAAAATTCCGTTCCCGGACTTACCCATGATATATCCTCCTCCGGAGCGACGCTTTTTATTGAGCCTATGAGTGCGGTCAAGGCCAATAACGAGATAAGGGAGCTTCTTGCAAAGGAGGAGCGTGAGATAGACAGGATTCTCATGGAGCTTTCCGCTGAGGCGTCTGACTTTGAGGACGATATTATACGTGATTACGGCTGCCTTATAAATCTTGACCTTATATTTGCCAAGGCAAAGCTCAGTTACAGGCTGAACTGCTCGAAGCCGGAAATATCCGAAAAGGGTGAGCTTAACCTTATGAAGGCGCGGCACCCGCTGCTTAATCAGGATATTGCCGTGCCCATTGACGTAAGTCTTGGAAAAGAGTTTGATACTCTGGTTATTACGGGACCAAACACGGGAGGAAAAACAGTCAGCCTGAAAACCATCGGGCTTCATTGCCTGATGGCAGAGTGTGGTCTTCATATCCCGGCTGAGGACGGCAGCATTGTGCCCGCGTTCTCAAAGGTGCTGGCGGACATTGGTGACGAGCAGAGCATAGAGCAGTCCCTGTCCACGTTCTCCTCTCACATGACAAATATTGTGGGGATTTTGGAGGAGTGCGACGATTCTACTCTTGTGCTGCTGGACGAGCTGGGAGCAGGCACAGACCCGGCGGAGGGCGCGGCACTGGCTGTATCCATAATAGAGCACATGAGAAAATTCGGCACACATATTGCCGCAACAACCCACTATGGGGAACTTAAAATTTACGCCATGACTACACCGGGTGTAATGAACGCTTCCTGCGAGTTTGACGTAAAAACACTGAAACCCACGTACAGGCTGCTTTTAGGTGTTCCCGGAAAGTCCAACGCCTTTGCCATTTCAGAACGGCTTGGTATTTCACAGGATATTATAAGTGACGCCAGAAAGAGAATGGATTCTGGGGACGCAGACTTTGAGGAGGCTCTGGCAGGTCTTCAGACTGCCAGAAAAGAGGCGGAGGAAGCCCGGGCGGAGGTCCTTCGACTTCAGGCAGAGGCAAGGAAAAATTCAGAGGAAAGCGAAAAACTACGCAGAGAGATTTCGGTTGAGCGGGAAAAGATAACAAAAAGCGCAAGGCACGAGGCGGACAGGATCCTTGCTGATGCGCGTCTTGCCGCCGATAACGCCTTTAAGGATATTGAAAAGCTGAGAAAAACCGTTGGTACCGAAACGGACTGGCAGCGGCTGAATGAAGCGAAGGCTCAAATACGCGGCAATATAAATAACGCCAGGGATAAGGTGGGCGCTGAGGAGCAGGAGATTAAAAGAGAACCTACAAGACCTGCCGTAGCGGGAGATACGGTTGAGATACTCTCGATAGGGACAAAGGCAGAGGTTATATCCGTCGGTAAGGACGGTACGCTGCAGCTTCAGGCGGGTATTATGAAAATCAGTGCAAAGCAAAGCGAGGTCCGCGTGGTGGAAGGGGAAAAGCAACAGCACAAGGCAAAGTACACTGCAATAAAAACGCCGCTGTCCACCGAGGCGGCAAAAAGTGAAATTGACCTTAGAGGTATGACTGCCGATGAAGCGGTAAGTGTTCTGGAGCGGTTTATTGATACTGCCAGCATGCGCCATGTGGAGGAGGTACGCATAATCCACGGAAAGGGTACAGGTGTTTTGAGACAGGTCGTTTCCCAGAGCCTTAAGAGAAATCCGCAGGTAAAGAGCTTCCGGCTGGGAGTGTATGGCGAGGGCGAGACCGGCGTTACCATAGCTACCCTTAAATGAAATTGATGAAAAAATTACCATGAACGTGTTTTTGTTACCTTCTTGGCAAAATGACATAAAAAATGAACAAAATAAAAAATAATATGTAAATTTATTTATTGACGTGAAAAGCTTACTTTGATAAAATCTAATCGTATGCAATAGATGGGTGGTGTTTACCCTCACCGCATTGAAGAAGGAGGAGCGCCGATGTTTGTAAAAGAAGTCGTAGTAATGAATCAGGTTGGGCTTCGTGCAAGACCTGCCACGTTTTTCACACAGAAAGCAAATGAGTTCAAATGCAGCGTCTGGATCCAGAAGGATGAGCGTAAGGTAAACGCAAAGAGTCTGTTGGGTGTGCTTTCACTGGGCATCATCAAGGGTACTTCCATCGAGATAGTTGCCGATGGTGAGGATGAGGAGTCCGCGGTGGAGACACTTTGTGAGCTTATTTCAAAGGATTTTGCAGAGTAAAAGACAGCAACATAATTCATTACGACCTGTTTCCCGGAAACAGGTCGTTTGGACTATTATGGGGTGTTTTACGTCATAATACAGGTACACGGAGTGACGGAATATGGAATTTGAGGATCTCCACGAAACGCTAAGGCAAAAAGCCCTGGCGCTGCCATTGAAGCCGGGAGTATATATAATGCGTGACAGCGAGGGTACGGTTATATATGTTGGCAAGGCGAAAATACTGAAAAACAGGGTATCCAGCTATTTTCACGGAGCTCATAATATTAAGACTGAGGCTATGATTTCAAAAATAGCTGATTTTTCCGTTATAGTCGTGGAGTCGGAATTTGAGGCTCTTGTGCTGGAAAGTTCCCTTATAAAGCATCACAGCCCCAAGTACAATATTTCACTTAAGGATGATAAAGGCTATCCATTTATAAGACTGGACGCAAAAAGCGAATACCCAAGGTTTACGGTTGTATCCAGGCGGGCGGAGGACGGAGCGGAGTACTTTGGTCCATTTGGTTCCAGAGGCACTACTTTTTCCGCCCTTGACGCGGTTTTAAAGACCTTGAAGCTTCCAACCTGTTCAAGAAAATTTCCCAGGGATATAGGCAGGGAGAGACCCTGCCTTAATTTTCATATGGGCGTTTGCGACGGATACTGTCAAAGCCATGGAATGTGGGAAAAGTACAGGGAAACCCTTGATAAGGCAGTAATGATACTGCGTGGAAAAGGCGGAGAGGTTATAGACAAGCTTACCGAGGAGATGAACGCCGCGGCGGAGGAATTGCGCTTTGAGGAA
>CALWYM010000102.1 GCA_944385775.1 uncultured Oscillospiraceae bacterium
ACCCAACGCTATCCGTGCGGCAAAGGAAGTGCTGGAGCCTAAGGGAAAACGGCTTCTCGGTATCCGTATCGACAGCGGCGACCTTGCCTACCTTTCAAAAATGGCACGGGAAATGCTGGACGACGCCGGGCTTACCGACTGCAAGATCATCGCGTCAAACAGCCTTGACGAGTTTACGATTCGCTCACTTATCGCTCAGGGCTGCAAAATCGACTCCTTTGGCGTAGGAGAGCGTCTTATCACGGCAAAAAGCGACCCTGTTTTCGGAGCCGTTTACAAGCTTATGGCGGTGAGCCGGGAGGGTGAGTTTATACCCCGTATAAAAGTTTCGGAAAACGCTGAAAAGATTACAAATCCCGGCTTTAAGAAGCCGTACCGTGTATATGACAAAAACGGTCACGCCATTGCGGACCTTCTTGCCATGCATGACGAGCAGGTGGACTTCTCAAAGCCCTACGAGTACGTTGACCCGGCAAAGCCCTGGAAGAAAAAGTTTTTTACAGACTGCACCGTAAAGCCACTTCACAAGGTGTATATTGAAAAGGGAGTGCGGGTAGCGGAGCCGAAGCCCATAGGGGAAATCCGGGACTATGTGGAAAGGCAGCTTAAAAATGAGATATGGCCTGAGGAGCAGCGCTTTGAAAATCCCCATGTCCACTTCCTTGATATGTCGCGGCGGTGCTACGAGACGAAAATGAGCCTTCTTGGCGGCGGGAGGTGACGGGCATGAGCGCTTCGCTTCGCGAAATGCTGAAGGACTGCGCCGTTGTGTTCGATGTAGACGGCGTTCTGGCAGCCTATGAGTTCGGGGAAAACTGCCACTACGCGCCAATCTGGGAGGAGGCATTTGTCTCCGAGACGGATAACCCTTACATGAGGGTAAACCCACTGCCTGTTTTGCAAAAATTCATCTCTCAAATGGACAGGAAAAAGGTCTTTGTCTGCTCTGTCGCCTCGGACTTTGAAAGGCGGGATAAAAGGAATTTTGTTTTGCGAAACTACGAAATTCCGGCGGAAAATATCTTTTTTGTTGAGAAAAAGCAGGATAAGCTGAAAGCCCTTATGGAAATAGGAAAAGCCGTCGGCGGCAGTACGCCTGTGGCCATTGTGGACGATACGGTGAAAACACTGGACGGTATTTATGAGCAGGGAGGCTTTATTACCGTTCATGTTACCAGTTTCTTTGATTAAAGAACTGGACATATAAAAATTTTTAATTTTGGCTATTTTAATAAGACCAGAAACGTGTATAATGTGGACTGAAATAAAGCTGAAGGAAGGAAAAAACCATGAAGAAAATTGTTTCAGTCCAGGACATATCCTGTTACGGACAGTGCAGTCTGACGGTGGCGCTGCCGATACTTTCGGCGTACGGCATAGAGACTGCCATACTGCCAAGCGCCATACTGAGCACTCACACAGCGGGGTTTACCGGCTTTACGGTACACGATTTAACGGATGAGATGCCGAAAATCATAGACCACTGGAAGAGAGAGGGCATAAAATTTGACGCCATCTACACCGGATATATCGGCGACGGGCGTCAGTTTGACTATGTTCTTGATATGAAAAAGAGCCTTTTGAAAGACGGCGGGGAGCTTATTGTAGATCCGGCGATGGCTGATAACGGAAAGCTCTATCCCGGTCTTAATGAGGACATTGTAAGGGGAATGAGGAAAATTTCCGAAAAGGCGAGTCTTGTGCTGCCGAACCTTACGGAAGCTGCGTTTCTGCTGGGTGAGGAGTATAAGGAAAGCTACACGAAAGAGGATATTGACCGTATGCTGAGGGCGCTTACTGAAATGGGACCGAAAACGGCAGTAATAACCGGCGTTTCCTTTGAGGAAGGGCTTTTGGGAGCCGCGGCATACAACAGGGAGACAGGGGAGAGTACATACAGCTTCGCCGAAAGGCAGCCTCAGAACTATCACGGTACGGGGGACGTGTTCTCCAGCGTTGCCATTGCCGAGTATCTTGAGGGCAAGCCCATGAGCGAGGTGCTGGACAGCGCCTGTAAATTTGTGGTTCGCGCCATACAGGAGACCATAGGTGACAGCAGCCACAACTACGGAGTCAAGTTTGAGCAGGTGCTGAAAAAATAAATTTTTCAGGAGCCTTATTATGAAATTTCATCATATTTTATGGGATTTTGACGGAACACTTTTTGATACCTACCCGGAGACTGCCCGCAGCATGGAGCAGGCGCTGGGTGAGCGGGGAATTAAAATCGGCTATCAGGAGCTTTACGACATGATGAAGGTATCTCTGGGCAAGACCATGAGCTATCTTGCCGACGAGCTGGGAGCCGATGAGGAGGTTTTCCGCAGGTACCAGCAGATACGCCGTGCCCGGGAGGTGCAGCCCGGGGTGTGCCGACCCTATGATGGAATTTCAGAGATACTGGAAAAGGTAATCGCCGGCGGCGGGTATAACTATATGTGCACCCACCGGGACGACTCGGCGCTTAATATTTTAAAGGCGTATAAGATGGAGAATATGTTCCGCGAAATGGTCACGGCAGAAAACCATTTTGCGCCGAAGCCCGATCCACAGGGAGTAAATTACCTTTTGGATAAGTATGGAATTTCACGTTCCGACGCCGTAATGGTGGGGGACAGGGAGCTTGATATGGGCGCCGGCAAAAACGCAGGTATCGCTACAATCTCTTTCTGGGACGGTACGGGAAAGCCCTGCACCTCCGGTCTTTACAGTGCCAGGTCTGTTTCCGAAATAAGCGGGTTTCTTGGATTTTGACCGCAGTGCCTCTTTAAAGCGGAAACAAGAAACAAAAAAATTGCCCTGTACCAAAAAATTTTAGTTGAATATAATTAAAAATAATGTTAAAATGGACATGAGCAAAGGTGCTCAGGAAATTCAATGCGTCATGGCGCAGAAAGGATGGTCCTAATGGTTAAAGTAATTATGGGTCGTAAGGGCGAGGGTAAGACGAAGAAGCTTATCGAGCTTGTCAATAAGGCACTGGACGAAGAACACGGCGACGTAGTCGTCATTGAGAAGAGCGGCGCTCTTACATATGATATACCTTACAGGGCAAGGCTTGTTCAGTATTCATCTGTGGGGTATGATTTCCTTTGCGGCTTCATAAGCGGACTTCAGAGCGGAAATTACGACATCACACATATTTTTATGGACAGTCTTTTTAAACTTTCCGGCAATGATTCATTGATAGAGGCGGAGAAGTTCCTTGACTGGTGCGACAAGTTCAGCGATAAGGAGGACGTAAAGTTCACCATTACAATAAGCGCTGACTCTGCGTCTGCTACCGACGGTATCAAGAAATTTTTCTGATTTTATAAAAAATAACGGGACCGCAGCTTTTCGCTGCGGTCCTTTTTTTAATCCTTTACGCTTTTTTTAAGGCTGCTTACAAGCTGCTGGGCACGAAGGGCGCCCTCTTTTGTGGCACTGCCGTTATATCTTGCCTCAATATAAATTTCCCGAAGCTCGCCGGTGCCCTCACCGGGCAGCACTTTTGAGGCGTAGTACTCCACGTCGGCGCTGGTATTGTCGGGACGGATCTCAATGCCCTCACCACGGCAAAGCCGCAGGAATTTTCTGTACTGGTTCCGTACTCCGGCTACCGGCGTACCTCTGTCCTCTCTAGCCTCGGCGCGGACCTGAGCCTTGACGGACTGCCTTACGTCCCTTGTCCTGACGGAGGTCTCCACGCTGCCGTGGCGCCGGAAAAGAAAACGGAACAGTAAAATTACCACCACTATCCCCAGAACTATGGCAAGACCCGTCAGTACCGTGCGGAAAACGTCGCTCTGGTTCATTTCCTCGCCGCCTAACGCCTCGATTACGTCACCAAAGCCCGAGGTATTTATCTCGACCTCGTTAGTCTCCGGCTTTCCGAACTTTATAAAGGAGAAAAGCCAGCCCAGCCCCTGAAGCACTCCGATTATCATATAAATAACCAGCATGAAAACAGGGGTCACAATGTACCGGTAAACAGCTCCGAATACAGCCGTCACAGCGCCGAGAAACAGCCCGGAGCTGAGGAAAATTCCCACAAGCCCTACCGTGCCCACAAGACACAGATTCACAAGCTGATACCCTTTAGTGGAGTACACCTCCCTGTCGTGACGGAGACTTCTTGTGAGAAGTACCATGGCGCTTAGGGTTACCATACCGCAGGGGATTACAAAGCCCGATAAATGGTCAATCCACCCGGCAAGCAGACATATAAAATCGAAAAATAAAAATATCTTCCAGAACAGCCTGAATATATCAGTCTGGCGACCGTGCTCAGGCACGTAGTAACATTTAAGACATACGACCAGGCAGTACAAAACAGGCGGCAGAAGAAAAAGCAGGGAAATGGCGTTGGCGCCGGGCAAAAGTGGGCAGACTGCCGTAATGAGAAGCGGCAGAAGCCGAAGGGCGCCTTTGCCGGAAAGCAGGTAGGAAAGGGCAACGGCAGCGGAGATAACAAAGGCGGAAAGGAGCAGAAAGCCGCCGTTACCGCCCAGAAGCAGGGAGACAAGACCGGCAAAGGTAAGGTAAAAGCCAATATCCGAAAGGATTTTAAAAAACACAAGCACTGTCATTTTCCCATCCACTCCCTTCCCCGGAGAATCATAATGGTACCGCCGAAGCCCTCAACCATGGCTTTGGCGTCACGTTCAAGGGCGGCGTCGCCGCCGGGAGTAATGAAGATAACGCCGTGGTTTGAGCCTCTGCTGGCGGCGGCGCGCCTTATAAGCTCGTGACAGGGACAGCTTGTGTCGTAGCTTGCCCTGCCCAGGCTTTCAAGAATCCTTGAATAGTGGCGCTTGCCCATGCCCTCGCTGACATAGCAATTCAGCGTCATTGCACCAATCATAAAGGCGTTCATTGAGAAATCGTATTTAATTCCCTGGTCCTCCAGCTTTTCGCATACCGTTCTGCCAAGACGGTAACAGCTCTCAATGGCGTCCTCCCGGTCTTTCTGGGAGGTTTCGATGTTGAGCAAAACGGAAACGGAGGGCTCCAGGGTATAGTCAAACTTTTTAACCATAAGGCTGTTGTACCGCGCGCTCTGGCTCCAGCTTATAAGCTTCATGGGCTCTCTGCCTGTGTACTCACGGTAGCCCAGGGTAAGTACCGGGTCCTCAAAAATAAACCGGCTGACGGATATTTCCCCCAGAAAGCCGCCGAAAACGGCGTCCAGCTTATCCATGGAAGCCTTTTCCGGGTACACCACAACCTCACAGAGCCTTTTGTAGGAGCGGCTCTGCTCAGAAAGACCCAGAAAGTCGCCGCCGTACACCGTAAGCTCACGGAGCAGGTACCGTCCGCGGCGGTTTACGGATACCGGTATGTGCTTTTCAAGCTGCTCATGGGGACGAAGCCAGGTAGTGCCGGTAACGAAGCTGTCGCCTCTGCCGTCCTGCTTTGTGGCGGCGTCGGCGGCGTGACTTACAAACCCCTCGTTCATACGCTCCCTGAACCGTATGTAGGGCAGAAAGAGCCTGCTTCTGTTTGTCAGGGATATAATAATATCAAACTGCTGCCCCGGTTCCGCCATGTTGACCGAGGTCCTGTGGCTCTCCTCCAGACGCTCAAGGGTGCGCCTGCCCGTCACCTGCTGAAGGACGATTACCAACAGGAAAATAAAAATCAGAAAAAATATCATCAGACCACTTCCAAAGGCACACGGATATTTTCAATAATCTTACGGAGAAATTCCGCTGTTTCGGCGGAGGCTGTGCCACTGCCGGCGCTTATCCTGTGGCACAGCACGTGGGGCGCCACGTACTTTACGTCCTCCGGGATAACATAGTCCCGTCCGTTAATGGCGGCAGTGACCTGGGAAGCCTTGTATAGTGCCATGGCGCCGCGGGTGGATACGCCGGTAACAAAGTTGCTCTCGTTTCTTGTGGCGGTTATAATGTCCATCATGTATTCAAGAACAGGGTGGGACACCTTGACGTTTACGTACTGACTGCGGACATACTCCGTCTCCTCCATTGAGACGACCTGCTGAAGGGAGGACACAATGTCAAGGGTTGAGGCCCGGGAAATAACAGTCATCTCGTCCTCTCTTGTCATGTAGCCCAGGGAAAGACGCATGAAAAAACGGTCAGTCTGGGCGTCAGGCAGCGGGAATGTGCCATAGCTTTCCAGTGGGTTCTGGGTCGCCATAACCATAAAGGGCTCCCGGAGCTTTGTCGTCACGCCGTCCACCGTAATCTGCCGCTCCTCCATCGCCTCAAGCAGGCTGGACTGAGTTCTGGGGGTGGCACGGTTAATCTCGTCCGCCAGGACAATATTTGTGAAAAGGGGACCGGGACGGAACTCAAACTCACCCTTTTTCTGGTTGTAGAAGTTTATGCCGGTAAGATCCGAGGGCAGAAGGTCAGGAGTAAACTGAATCCTCTTGAAATCACCGCCGATGGTCTTTGAAAAGGCACGGAGCAGCATGGTCTTGCCGGTGCCGGGAATATCCTCCAGCAGCACGTGACCGGAACAGATAAAGCTTGTCATAACAAGGCTTATAACGTCGTCCTTTCCCACAATGACCTTGGAGCAGTTATCCACAACCTTTTTCCTGTATTCGGTGAAACGTGAAATATCCATATTTTTTCCATCTCTCCCCTGAAAAATTTTATATATGCTACCTATTATAAACCTTTTTTCGCCCTGTTGCCAATGTTTTTTCGGTTTAATATTTTAAATCGTTTCAGTAATTTTTTGGTTGACATAACGAAAAAACGCCTTGGGGAAAGGGCATAGAAGCTCAGGCGGCAAAGTAAAGGAAAGACCCCGGCGTAAAATAAACGTCGGGGTCTGTCATATTTAATTTAACCGAAAGCGTCCATAATAATCTGGGCAATGTCCTCGGCGCCCTTGACGACCTTGCTCATTTTGCCACGGGAACACTTTTTGCCGCCCATGGCGCAGCAGGCGGCGGTGGCGGCGGCAGCGCCGACCATCATTCCACAGATAAAATCCTTTACCTTCATCATAGCTTCTCCTTTTTAACTTTAATTTTTAAGTCATGTTTATTTTGTCCTGTTTGACCGGGGGAAATTCCATAAAAGAAAAAATTTTTAAATGGCAAAAAATAAAAAGCGCTCACCCCTTTTTCAAATCACCTGTTGCCGGGTTGTCTATAAGATTACCGTCCCGGGTAAAGCGGGAGCCGTGGCATGAACAGTCCCAGGTGTGCTCCTGAGGGTTCCACTTCAGGGCGCAGCCCAGGTGGGGACAGCGTTTTGCCGTGGGGGTCAGAAAGCTCACAAGAGTCTCAAAGCCGTTTACTGCCAGCTGGGGGTGAAGGATAGACCGAGAGGGTGAAAACACCTCTCCGTAGGGGTTTTTCCTTCCCTGCACAAGTTCGCATAGAATTGTGGCAGACACCATGGAGGTGGTCATACCCCACTTGTTAAAGCCGGTGGCTACATATAGATTTTTTGTGGAGGCGGAGTAGGGACCGATATAGGGCACGCCGTCAAGGCTCATGCAGTCCTGAGTAGCCCAGCGGTATTTTTCCTCGCTTTTGGGGTAATACTTGCCGGCAAAGCTTTGAAGCTCCTGCCAGCCGCCGCCCTTTTTACCGGTACGGTGATCTCCGCCGCCGATTAAAAGCAGGTTTTTGTAGTTTCGGAATGACATACCCGCCTGAGCCTCGTCCAGATACATTCCATTTACCTCCGGGGCGTTTTGAAGGGCAAGGACGTAGGAGCGGTGCTGGTACAGCTTGATAAAATAGCTGCTGTGCTTGTTAATAAAGGGAAAGTGGGTGGTTACGATAATTTTCCCGGCGTGAATTTTCCCGTGATTTGTCACTGCTGTGGTGCCAATAAGCTCACGGACACGGGTGTGCTCATAGATGTGCAGGTCCTTTGATATGCCGGAGATAAATTTAAGAGGGTGAAACTGAGCCTGATTGGGAAACATGACGGCGCCGGCAACCTGAAATGGAAGCGGTACGCTGCCCGCAAACCGAGCGGGAAAGCCCAGCTTTTCCAGAGCGTCAAGCTCACGGTCAATTTTATTTCTGTCGTTTTTGGAGTAAGTGTAGGCGCTTTTTTCCTCAAAGTCGCAGTCAATGTTACGGCACAGCTTCCTGTATGTCTGAAGGGCAGCTTCGTTTGCGGCAAGATATTCTTTTGCGTTCTCCGTTCCGAACTTTGAAATAAGCTTGTGGTAAATAAGCCCGTGCTGGCTTGTGATTTTCGCGGTGGTGTTTTTTGTAATGCCGCTGCATATTGTATCCGCTTCCACCAGCACATAAGGCACTCCGGCGCGGTGAAGCTTCCAGGCGCAGAGAACTCCCGCCATGCCGCCGCCGATAATCAGAACCTCGGTTTTTATGTCTTTTTGCTGAGACGGAAAGCCTGGCAGCTCCGCCGTTTTTTTCCATAGTGATTCCATGTACTTTTCCCCCGTGATTTTTTATTATAGTGTGATTCAAAAAAGGGAAAAGTATGTGTTTTTTTACGTTACGGCAGAAATTTGAAAATAAAAAAAGAGCGCCTCTGGGGCATTTTTTGCCACGGGGACGCTTTTCGTTTTGGTGCGGGTAGCCGGACTTGAACCGGCATGGATTTCTCCGAGGGATTTTAAGTCCCTTGTGTCTACCGATTTCACCATACCCGCCTGTTTAATTTTACCTTACTTTTTCTTTTCAACCTTTTTCTTGTTTCCCTTTTCGTCAACAATGTATGTGTTGTCAAGCTGGGACTCAAGGCTTCCGCGAATGGCTGCCAGATACTCCGCCCGGAGAGCCGCTCTTTCCGCAAGCTCCTCCTCCGTGAGCGGACGGACCCGGGAAAGCCTGGTAAGCTCGCTTATTCTGTCAATCCTGGACTGCTCCATGGGTATTCACTCCTTTACCGCATGCCCTCTGCCGCCTAATTATTTTAATTGTTATTGCCTGTTTTGTCAAGGCTTTAGGGGAAACTTTCACCCCGTGGGGCAGTTTTGAATATTATGGCACAGAGGAGGCGGTAAAAATGAAAACGGCAATATTAGGCGGCGATGAACGAATGGCATACCTTGCGGAGCTTATGGATGGCGCCGTCACTTTCGGTCTGGAAAAGACAGCCGTGGCAGCGGTAAAGAGAAGCTGCTCCGTTACGGCGGCGGTAATGGGCGCCGACAGGATTATTCTCCCTGTCCCGGCGGAAAAAAACGGCGCTCTGAACACTCCGCTGGCAGTAAGCCCAATTTCCCTTGATGAGGTGACAGCTCTGGCAACGCCGGGGATACCTGTTTTCGGCGGCATGATAAGTGAGGAATTGAGACAGCGACTGACATCTGCCGGTCTTTGTGTTATAGATTACTACGAGCCGGAGGAGTACAAAATCCTGTCAGCGGACGCCACGGCGGAGGCGGTATTGAAGCTTCTGCTCTGTGAGTTTAAGGAGCCCCTTATGGGCAGGAAAATCATGGTTACCGGTTTTGGCAGAATAGGAAAGCTCACCGCAAGACGGCTTTGCCTGCTGGGAGCCGATGTGACAGTTACGGCAAGAAAGGAGCGGGATTTGGCGTGGTCAAAAGTGCTGGGCTATAATCCGATGAAAACAGCCGACATCGGGGAGAAAATCGGAGAAATGGACGCAGTAATAAATACCGTACCCTATGTGGTAATGGGGGAAAGGGAGCTTTCAAAGCTTAAAAAGGACGCATTTATTATGGAAACCGCTTCGGTACCCGGCTATGACGAAAAGGCTGCGGAGAAACTGGGAGTCAGAATAATCCCCGCAGGAGGACTTCCGGGAAAGCATTTCCCAAAAAGAGCGGGAGAGGACATATATTATATTATAGAAAGGCTTGGTGGCAAGTGATGGAAAAATTAAGGCTGGGACTTGCGATGACCGGTTCATTTTGCACCTTTGACGAGGTACTGAAACAGTTTGAGACTTTCAGGGGAAAATACGAGCTGTATCCCATAATGAGTACAATAAGCGCGTTTACGGATACAAGGTTCGGAACCTGCGCCGAATTCAGAAAACGGCTTGAGGACATTTGCGGAAGGGAGATAATCGATACAATACCGAAAGCTGAGCCTATCGGACCGAAGAAGCTTCTGGACTGCATATTGATTGCGCCCTGTACGGGAAATACGCTGGCGAAGCTTGCGGTGGGCATAGCGGATACTCCCGTAACGCTGGCGGTAAAGGCCCACTTGAGAAATAACCGTCCGGTGGTAGTGGCGGTGAGCACAAACGACGGGCTGGGAGCTAACGGTAAGAATATAGGCGCTCTTATGGCAAGGGGAAACTTCTTTTTCGTACCATTCGGACAGGATTCGCCGGAGGGTAAGCCTACAAGTCTTGTGGCAAAGTTTGATTTTTGCGAAGAGGCGGTAAAGCTTGCAATGGAGGGAAAACAGCTTCAGCCGATGTTAAGATAGGTAAAA
>CALWYM010000103.1 GCA_944385775.1 uncultured Oscillospiraceae bacterium
TGTCGCTTCTCTTTCCGCAAAATGAAGATTGACAGTACTTCCCTTAAGAAAATTATCTGTATCGGTCTTCCCGCCGGAATCCAGGGCTCACTGTTCTCCATTTCAAACGTAATTATCCAGTCCTCAATTAACTCCTTTGGCTCTGTGGCAATGAGCGGCAACTCCGCCGCCGCCAATATCGAGGGCTTCATTTACGTTTCAAACACCGGCTTCTCTCAGGCGGCTCTTAACTTTATCGGTCAGAACATCGGCGCAAGAAAGTTCCACCGTGTAAGGAAGATAGTCTCTACCTGCCTTATATGCGTTATCGCTATCGGCGCCACTACCGGAACACTGGCAAGGCTTTTCGCCCCCCAGCTTCTCGGTATCTACATAACAGACTCCGCCGAGGCAATCAGATATGGTATAATCCGTATATCCTTCTGCTGCGTGTTTACCTTTATAAACGGTCTTATGGACGTTATGACAAGCGCCCTGCGCAGCATGGGCTCCTCCGTGACCCCAATGCTTATTTCCATTATAGGAATCTGCGGCTTCCGTCTGGCATGGATATTTACCGTCTTTGCCATGCCTCAGTTCCACTCCCTTAACGTGCTGTATCTCAGCTACCCCATTTCCTGGATCCTTTCCTTCCTGGGAGAGGGCATTGCATTTACTATCCTCTTTAAAAAGAAACTCGCCTCCGCAGGCGTTGTTGACGACGTAAGCCCTGTTGAGGTCTGAATAACACAGTATTTTATGCCCCATAAACTCCGTTCCGGAAAAATTCCGAAACGGAGTTTTTTTTATTTCCTACCCCCTTGACAAATCACATAAACGCTGCTACAATACAATTAACAATTAAGTTAAATGTTAAAGGTTGTGATGAAGTGGCATTACAGGAGACGTTAAGGGCCCTTTCTGACCCTATCAGGAGGGAGATACTCCGTCTGCTCCGGGAAAGGCGAATGAGCGCCGGGGAGATTTCCTCTCATTTTGATGTAACGGACGCGGCCATATCGCGGCATCTGTCAGTGCTCCGTGACGCCGGTCTTGTCCGTGACAGCCGGGAGGGCAAATTTATTTACTATGAGCTGAATACCTCCGTGTTGGAGGACGTTGTCATTTGGCTCAACTCGCTGAAAGGAGAATAGTTATGTTTAAAAGAAACAAGGGTAAGATTATTCTTTCATCTTTTATTATTCTGCTGCCTATGGCGTTATCGCTTATAGTGAAACAGTTTACGGATAAGGACCCTGGGCTTTTCTTTTCTGTGGGAATGCCGCTGTTTTCCCTTGTGACCCAGTTTGTGTGTATCTATTTCACTGACAGGGACCCGGGAAATAAGGAGCAGTCAAAAAAGGCGGAGTCAATCATAATTTTCATGGTTCCGTTTCTTTCACTTTATACCTTTGCGCTGTATGTGGGAATTTTATTCGGGATTAATTTTCTCTCCACAAAGGGAACAGTTTTGATTTTTTTTGTTATCTTTATCCTGCTGGGTAACCAAATGCCACGGCTTCGCCGTAACAGCACCTTTGGCATTAAGGTTCGCTGGGCAATGACAGACGACGAAAACTGGCGGCTTACGCACCGCTTCGGCGGCAGGGTTTATGTGCTGGGCGGAGTAGCTCTTCTTTTGACGGTATTTCTCCCCATAAGCATTTTCGTACCCTTTTTTGTGATACTGCTTCTTGTAATTTGCTTTGCGCCTGTTGCCTATTCATATATCATATACAGAAAGCAAAAATCCGGCGCAATTCCCTATTCACCTGTTCCCCCGTCCATAAATATGTCTCCCGGGGCGAAGAAAGCGGTAATTTTAATTGTAGTGCTGATTCTGGCAGCAGTCTGTGTACTTTTATTTACCGGTGACCTTGAGGTATCATTGGGTGATACAGCTCTTTCCGTAAAGGCAAGCTGGTACGAGGACTATTCCCTGCCCTACGACTCAATCGCGGAAATTAGCCTGAGAGATGATTTTGATGCAGGGCTTCGCACTTTTGGCTTTGGCAGTCCCAGGCTTTTAATGGGAAACTTTAAAAATGACGAGGTTGGAAATTACACAAGGTACAGCTATACAGACTGTCCCTATACCGTGGTGATAACCACGAAATCCGGCTCCATCGTAGCTCTCAGCGGAAAGGACAAAGAGGAAACGGAGGAAATATATAATATTCTTCTTGAGAAAATTAAATAATGAAAAAGCCGGGGAAACCTCCCCGGCTTTTCATAGTTTTCATATACGTTTTCCAAGCTCCATAAGCTTTTCATAGTTTTCACCGAAAAACCGCTTGTAGCTCTCGCAGAAATAGTTATAGTATTTTCCACCGGAAAGGTCACGATTCCGCTGGCAGCCGCAGCGGCAAAGATAGTAGTATGGGCAGCTTTTGCACTCCTCTGATATTTTCGTTGACCGCTCTACAAAACCCAGCTCACTTCGCTTCCCGTCCAGCTCCGGCAGACGGTTTTCATTGAAATTGCCCAGCCGGTAGTGGTCCAGCACGTAAAAATCACAGGGATATACGCTGCCGTCAGCCTCTACCACATACTGTATCCCGCAGTGTCCACACATATCGCAGGCCTCCGGAATATACCCGGCAGCAGCACCTACCCAGTTCTCAAACTGCCTGATATACACCTTTTTCCCCTTTTTTAAATCACTGTACCACAGCTTAAAAAGCCGGCAGAGAAAATCTCCGTAAACCTCCGGCGTCAGGGAATAGGGAAAATTCCCGTGTCCTTCGCCCAATGGGTCAAGGCAGGGTATGTACTGCTGATACTCCCAGCCACGCTTTCCGTAAAAGGCGTAAACCTCCTCAATTCTCTCCGCCAGCGGCTTTGTAACAACGGTGAGGATATTATAGTCTACGCCAAAGCTGTCCATAAGCCGTGCGGCAGTTAAAACCCTTTCAAAAGTACCGCCGCCGGTTTTCCTGTCATGGCGCAGGGAGTCGTGTATCTCCCCGGTACCGTCAACCGAAAGTCCCACAAGAAAACCGTTGTCCCGCAAAAACCGGCACCACTCATCATCTATAAGATATCCGTTCGTTTGCAGGCTGTTATATACCTTTATCCCATTTTTATTGTATTTTTTCTCGTACTCAATTACCTTTCTGAAAAAGTCAAGGCCGCGGAGCGTGGGCTCTCCTCCCTGAAAAGCATAACTCACCGCCCCCTCTGCCCTTAGCATGGTGCGTCGTATAATGTTTTTCAGAGTCTCCTCGCTTAAAAATCCATAGGACTCCATACTGCGCTTTTTCGCCTCGTCGCTGTAAAAGCAGTAGTCACAGGACATATTACATGCCCCTGACGCCGGCTTTATCAGTACGCTTATCGCCCTCACAGCCCTCACCCTTTTCCTAAAAATTTTCCCCGGGGCTTGACAACGACCCTTCGGACTGTTACCATAATTATAACATTGTTTGAAAGCGTTTTCAAGACCTTGTGGGAGGTGATTTAATGGGCGCGTCCATATATGACGTGGCGAAGCGTGCCGGGGTATCAATATCCACCGTGTCGCGGATACTTAATTCCAGCGCCAATGTCCGTGAGGACAAGGTGAAGGCGGTCAGGGAGGCAATGGAATATCTTAAGTACGAGCCCAACCAGTTTGCCCGCGGTCTTGTAAAGCAAAAGACCAATCTTGTAGGCATATACCTGCCCACAGCCGGCGGCAGTGTTTTTGATTCTCAATATAACATGGAGCTTATGAAAGGGATTGAGGGAGTTTTGGCTCGCCGGGGCTACGGTATGGTAATACTGAGCAGCCTTACGGATTCGGGAAAAAATCCTGTTTACGTGGAGTATATAAGGCAAAAGCGCATTGACGGACTTATTCTGGGAAGCGTTGCAGACGGGGGCGAGATGGAGTCGCTGCGAAAACTTCTCAGGGAAAGCAGCTTTCCCACGGTGTATATAGGAAAACGAATACATACAAAGGGGCTTAACGTCTACGCAAGGTTTGAGGAATACCATATGGAGATGATACGGCTTCTCCGCAAAAACGGGCACCGGAATATCGCACTTTTCATAAGCCCCGGTCACAAGCACTACCTGTCTGCCCTTTTAAACCGCTGCCGGCAGGAGCTTCCGGAGATAACGCTGTACCCTGTCTTTACCCGTCGGGGAGAAAACAGATCCCTTTGCACTGAGGACAGTATAAAGACCGTTTTGGATAAAAGCTGTACCGCCCTGATCTCACCCAGTACCGAGGAAGCCCTTGCCATAACCGGGGAACTGAGCAGGCTTGATCTTAAGGTGCCGGAGGACGTGTCAGTTATAACGGTGGAACATAAAAAAGGCGCCGCCGCCCTTATTCCCCCAGGTATTTCCGCCATGTACGTTCCGGCAGGTCCCATGGGTACAGCCGCCGCGTCCCTTCTCGTAACCGCTTTGGAAAAGACAGGACAGGAGGAGCTTTCAAGGGAGTTTTTCCCATGCTATATAAGCAGAAATTCAGTAAAGGCAATATAAATTACAGGAGGGCTCAACGGGTCCTCCTGATAAAGGGCGCCGCAAGAAAGCGCTTTCAATAAATAAAAGGAGAGGGAGCTCTTAAAATGAAAGCAATAATGGTAATGTACGATTCGCTAAATCGCAACCTGCTGGAGACCTATGGCTGCAACTGGACTATTACGCCGAACTTTAAGCGTCTTGCAGAAAGGGCGGTGCAGTTTGAAAACTGCTATGTAGGAAGTCTTCCCTGTATGCCGGCGCGCCGTGAGCTTCATACCGGGCGGCTCAATCTGTTCCACCGAAGCTGGGGACCCATGGAGCCATATGACGATTCAATGCCCCAGATTTTAAAGGAGGCGGGCATATACACCCACCTTGTCAGCGACCATCAGCACTACTGGGAAGACGGGGGCTGCACGTACCATAACCGCTATAATTCCTGGGAGATTTCCCGTGGTCAGGAGGGTGACACCTGGAAGGCGGATTTAAGTCACACCGTAAATACTGCCACTGTGTTTAAAAACAAAGCTGCCGCCTTTAATTCGCCACTGTACCGCCGCATGGTAAATCAGGACCAGATAAACCGCGGGGTGATGGACAGTGAGGAAAAGACCTCACAGGCGGTGACATTCCAAAACGGTCTTGAATTTATTGAGAAGAACCACGGGGAGGATAACTGGTTTTTGCAGATTGAGACCTTTGACCCCCACGAGCCCTTCTATTCACTTAAGGAGGATAAGGCGCTGTACCCTCACACGTTTTTGGGGGACGCCGCGGACGAGTGCGACTGGCCGCCCTATGCTCCCGTGGCGGAGGACGAGAACACCGTAGAGCACGTCCGCTATCAGTACGCGGCTTTGCTAACGAAGTGTGACCGCTATCTGGGCAAGGTCCTTGATTTAATGGATAAGTACGATTTGTGGGAGGACACAATGCTCATCGTCAATACGGACCACGGCTTTCTTCTGGGAGAGCACGGCTGGTGGGGCAAAACCGCCATGCCCGTATTTAACGAGATTGCCAATATTCCCCTTTACATATACGACCCGCGGAGGAAAAACCTTGGGGGCGTAAAGAGAAATTCACTTGTTCAGACCATTGACCTTGCCCCCACCATTCTTCAGTACTTCGGTCAGCCCATTCCAAAGGATATGGAGGGAAAGGTCCTTACCGGCGTTATGGATAATGATGAGCCTGTAAGGCAGTACGCCGTTTTCGGCTACCACGGAAGCCAGGTTAACGTTACCGACGGGCGGTATGTATATATGCACTCGGCGGAAAATCCCGACGAGCCCGTTTACGAGTACACCCTTATGCCCACCCATATGCGTGCCATGTTCTCAACAGAGGAGCTTTCGGATATAGAGCTTTCGGAGCCTTTCAGCTTTACAAAGGGCTGCAGGCTTATGAAGATAAAGGCGCCCTCCTCCATGGGTGACACAAACAGCTTCGGAACAAGGCTCTACGATTTAAAAGCTGACCCGAAGCAGGAGAATCCTATTGAAAACGAGGAAATAGAAACCCGAATGAAGGGCTACATCCGTGAGGCTATGGAAAAAACCGACGCTCCGGAGGAGCTGTACCACAGGCTGGGGATATAAAGCACATTATAAAAAACAGCGAAGGCGACTTATGCGCCTTCGCTGTTTTTATGAAACCTTTCAAAAAGAGTTTTACTCTTTCCTCCCTGTCAGGAAAATTCCGATAACCGAACCGATAATAATAAACGGCGCCGCTCTGACAAAAAGCCATTCAAATGAGT
>CALWYM010000104.1 GCA_944385775.1 uncultured Oscillospiraceae bacterium
GAGAAGCGACAGGCGTCGCTGCGGCGCATAAGGGCACGAACGGTAAGCACCGCGGAAACAGCCTGGGATACAGAGGTGGCAATGGCAACGCCGGCCACGTCCAGCTTCAGAGCCACAACGAAAAATACGTTGAGCACCACGTTCAAAACTCCGGCAATGGTCAGGTACACAAGAGGACTTTTTGTGTCGCCCGCAGCCCTCAGAATAGCGGCGCCGTAGTTATACACCATGGAGGGAATCATACCGCAGAAATAAATACGCATATATGTGGTAGAGAGACCTATAACGTCATCAGGAGTACCCATAAGCTCAAGCATTGTCCTTGCCAGGATTATGCCCACAACAGTAAGTACCGCGCCGCTTAAAATAGCCGTGG
Organism: uncultured Oscillospiraceae bacterium; assembly: GCA_944385775.1. Lineage (GTDB taxonomy): Bacteria > Bacillota > Clostridia > Oscillospirales > Oscillospiraceae > RUG626. The sequence goes on from CALWYM010000104.1 coordinate 377, forward strand.
GTATGGCGGTATGTATAACCTTTGAAACATCCATGTCATTTCTCGCGCCGATACCGTGAGCCACCGAAACGCCCGCGCCCACGGAAAGACCCATAAACATATTGACAACCAGTGCCGTTATGGAGCCGGTAGCGCCCACAGCAGCCACGGAAACGCTGCCGCAATATCTTCCTACAACCACAAGGTCGGCAGCGTTGAACATAAGCTGAAGAATACTTGTGAGCATAATCGGAATGGAAAACAGCACAAGATTTTTCAGAATCGGTCCGCTTGTCATATCTATGGCGTTCTTCTTCATCTCTTTATTGCCTCCTGAAAAATTCACAAAAAATTACTGATTACTGATTACTATTTTAATAGCAGTATTGTGTATGCTAGCACCAAGTCGGGAAAGTGTCAAGCATATTTTTAATAAAAATTTTATTTTAACCAAAAATTATTTTTAAAAAATTTGTTCAGAGGTATTGACAACGTAATTTTAAATGATAAAATAAAAGTAAACATATGAACAACTGTTCATATGATAATGGTGAGAGTAAAAATGCTTACCTTATTATGTGGGCATAAATCATGTAAAATAAATGATAGGTGGTATTAATATGAAAAAGACTTACAAGATTGATGTTGACTGCGCCAACTGCGCCAGCAAAATGGAACAGGCCGCGAAAAATACACAGGGTGTTAAGGACGCTACCGTAAATTTTATGACCCTTAAGATGATCGTTGACTTCGACGAGGGCGCTGAACCAAAGGCAGTTATGGATCAGGTTTATAAAAACTGCAAAAAGGTTGAGGACGAGTGCGAAATATTCTATAAGTAAAGAGCTGTCACAGAGCAGCTTAAAATCAGGAGCCTCTTCGGAGGCTCTTTGAACGGCAAAATATATGAATGATTGTTCATATATTCATATAAAATCAGGGGAAGGGAATATCCATGAATAAAAAGCAAAAAAGAATGTTGGTACGGATAATAATATCCTCGGTGTTCATGGTAGTGTTAAGTCAGCTTAAGATTGAGGATATATGGGGAGGCTGGCTCAGGTTCGGTCTTTATATGGTACCATACATTATAATGGGCTATGACATACTGAGAAAAGCGGTAAAGGGCATAATAAACGGTCAGGTATTTGACGAGAATTTCCTTATGGCTGTGGCGACCATAGGTGCCATCGGGCTGGGAGAGTACAGCGAAGGCGTGGCTGTTATGCTGTTTTACCAGATAGGCGAGTTTTTCCAGAGCTACGCTGTGGGAAAGAGCAGGCGGAACATATCCCAGCTTATGGACATACGTCCCGATTACGCCAACATTGAGGTAGACGGCAAGCTTACCCAGGTTGACCCTGACGAGGTGGAAGTCGGCACTATAATTATTGTACAGCCCGGCGAGAAGGTGCCTATTGACGGCATTGTAAGGGAGGGTACATCGTCCCTTAACACCGCTGCCCTTACAGGTGAGAGCCTGCCCAGAGACGTTACGGTGGGAGATGAGATAGTCAGCGGCGCCATTAACATGACCGGTGTTTTAAAAATTGAGACCACCAAGGAATTTGGGGAGAGCACCGTTTCAAAGATACTGGATCTGGTGGAAAACGCCAGCTCAAGAAAGTCAAAAAGCGAGGACTTTATAACAAAGTTTGCCCGTATATATACCCCGGCTGTCTGCTGCGGAGCCGTTGCTCTCGCGCTGATTCCTCCTGCGGCGCAGTTTATTATGGGAAATGACCCTCAGTGGACATTATGGATATACAGGGCGCTGACCTTCCTTGTGGCAAGCTGCCCCTGTGCCCTTGTGATAAGCATACCGCTCAGCTTCTTTGCGGGAATCGGCGGAGCCAGCCAGCAGGGCGTTCTTGTAAAGGGCTCCAACTATCTTGAGGCGCTCAGTCAGGTCAAGTACGTTGTTTTCGACAAGACCGGTACCCTTACAAGGGGAGTTTTCGAGGTCACCGGAATCCACCACAGCCCCATGGAGGAGGAAAAGCTCCTTGAATATGCGGCTCTGGCGGAAAGCGCATCGTCCCACCCAATCAGCAAGAGCCTGAGGGCTGCCTACGGCGGTGAGATTGACCGCTCCAGGGTTACCGATATTCAGGAGATAAGCGGTAACGGCGTTATAGCCAAGGTCGACGGCATTGAGGTGGCGGCGGGCAACGACAAGCTTATGAAGCGCCTTAACATAGAGTACACCGACTGCCACAGCGTGGGAACCATAATCCACATGGCGGTAGACGGGAAATACGCCGGGCACATAGTTATCTCCGACGTTTTAAAGGAGACGGCAAAGCAGACCATGGCTGAGCTTAAAAAGGCCGGGGTTACCAAGACCGTTATGCTGACAGGCGACACTGAAAGGGTTGCGGCTTATGTGGCAAAGGATCTGGGCATTGACCAGTATTACAGCGAGCTTCTGCCGGGAGATAAGGTTGACAAGGTGGAGGAGCTTCTTGAGACAAAGCCAGCCAAGGCGAAGCTTGCCTTTGTAGGCGACGGAATCAACGACGCGCCGGTACTTTCAAGAGCTGACGTAGGCATTGCCATGGGCGCTCTGGGCTCAGACGCTGCCATTGAGGCTGCTGACGTTGTGCTTATGGACGACGACCCGCTGAAAATTTCCAAGGCAATCAAGATTTCAAGAAAGTGCCTTGGCATTGTGTACCAGAATATTTACTTTGCAATCGGCGTAAAGCTTCTCACGCTGGTGCTTGTGGCAACGGGCACTGTGGGAATGTGGATGGCCATATTCGCTGACGTGGGCGTTATGGTGCTGGCTGTTATTAACGCCATCAGAGCGCTGTTTGTCAAGAAGCTTTAAAGGTCAAGTCTTTATTACAGACTGTAAATATGGTAAAATAGCGTCACCGGATATTCCCGGTGGCGCTGTTTTTATAAGGCTTGAGGTTAAGTTGAGTAAACCGTGCCACATTATACGTATAATATATTTCAGGAGGTGCTCTGATGTTTCGGGTGCTGTTGGCGGAAGATGATACTGAGCTGAGAAAACTTTTTACCCGGGTGCTTGCCAGAAACGGATACGAGGTTATTGAGGCCACCGATGGCAAGGAAGCCCTGGACCTTATGGAAAAGGAAAATGTGGATATAATAATTTCCGATATAATGATGCCGAGAATGAGCGGCTACGAGCTGGCTGAAAGTCTCCGTGACGCGGGGTACACCCTGCCTATTTTAATGATAACGGCGGCGGAGGGTTTTGCCAACATGAAGCGGGGCTTTTCCGCAGGTACCGACGATTATATGGTTAAGCCTGTAAATCTTGATGAACTGCTTCTGCGGGTAAGCGCCCTTTTGCGGAGAGCCAGAATGATAAGCGAGCGCCGGGAGACCATGGGCTCCACCGTAATCGACTACGACTCCATGACAGTATCCTGGGAGGGCGTTACGCTGGAGCTGCCCCAGAAGGAGTTTCAGCTTCTCTACAAGCTCGTAAGCTATCCGGGACATATATTTACGCGTCAGCAGCTTATGGACGATGTTTGGGGCATTGACAGCGAGACTGATCCCCACACCGTAGAGGTACACATCGGCAGGATCCGTGATAAGCTCAAGGAAAACCCCGATATTGAGATAGTCACCATGCGGGGAGTGGGCTACAAGGCGGTGAGGCGGAAATGAAGGACAAAAAGAAAAAGGTAAAAAGCAAGCTTAATTTTTTCAAAAGCCTTCAGTTTTACTTTATCTGCGTGGCATTTGTTATAATCGCCATAAGCGTTGTAATTTCCGGGGCGGCGTACACGCTTTTGGACTTTGTGCTGCCCATTACCGGAAAGAAAATCCCCGAAACGGTGTGGATACTGATTTTCAGCATTGCCCTTGGTATGATTTTCTCCGCCGGGTTCAGCAGCTTTATCCTAAACCCCATAAGAAGGCTTATTCTCGCCACTCAGAAGGTTGCCCAGGGCGACTTTACTGTGCGTCTTAACGAATCAAGCAAGCTTGACGATATGCAGGAGCTTTACACAAATTTTAACCGCATGGTGGAGGAGATAGGCAATACCGACAGGTTCCGTTCGGAATTTGTAACAAACGTCTCCCACGAGTTTAAAACGCCCATAAGCGCCATACAGGGCTACGCCACGCTGCTTCAGGATACCTCCGTAGGCGCTGAGGAGCGGGAGGAGTATGTGGAGAAAATCATATTCAACACAAAGCGCCTTTCAAATCTGGTGGCCAATATGCTCCTTATCTCACGGCTTGAAAGCAGCACCATTCCCGAGGCAAAGAAGCCGTACAGGCTGGATGAGCAGATACGCCGCTGCATTGTGGAGCTGGAAAGCCGCTGGGAGCCTAAGGATATTGAATTTGACATTGAGCTTGGAAACGTCACCTATAACGGCATTGAGATGATGATGAGTCACGTCTTTACAAACCTTATAGATAACGGTATAAAGTACTCGAAAAAAGGTGGGCGTATTTCCCTGAACCTGGGGGAGGAGGGTGATAATATCGTCTTTACCATTGAGGACGAGGGTGAGGGCATGACGAAGGAGGTCATGGACCATATGTTTGAAAAATTCTATCAGGGAGATACATCTCACAAGTCAGAGGGCAACGGACTTGGTCTTGCCCTTTGCAGGATTATCCTTGACGCCGCAGGGGGAGATGTTGTAGTGGAGAGCAAACCCGGCGAGGGAAGCCGGTTTACCGTGACACTGCCTAAAAACTAAGAGGCGGCAAAACAATTCATTAATTGTTAATTGAGTTTCAGGGAAGAATGTGTTAATATACTGAATGTATTCAGATTAAATGTGGAGGAAAGAGATGGAAAGTCAGATGCCGGAGGGAAACGCCTCCGTATGGGGAAGCGTGACCTCGGTTATAAAAAGGGACTGGAAGACAATACCGAATATACTGAGCTATTTCAGGCTCCTTCTTATACCGGTCATTGTGTACCTTTACGTGGGACTTGGGGAATACAGGCTTGCCGCCGTATTTGTGGTTATTTCCGGGGTATCCGACGTGGCAGACGGTATTATCGCAAGGCATTTTAATATGGTTTCCGATTTTGGAAAGGTGCTGGACCCGGCTGCCGACAAGCTGACCCAGATCGCAATGTTTATCTGCCTTTCCATGAGATACAGTCTGGCTCTTGTCCTTGTGGTGATAATAGTCTTAAAGGAGTTTACCATGTTTATCATGGGACTTATGGTCTATAAAAGGCTGGGGGATGTCCATTCCGCCCGCTGGTTTGGTAAGGCTGCCACATTTATCGTTATTCTGACAAGCTTTGTGCTTATCCTTTTCCCCGACCTTAGCAGCGGCGTTGCTACGTCGCTTCTTATACTTAGCGTTGCCGCGGTGACTTTGTCGTTTATACTTTATTTTTTCTACTATTTGGATCTTCTCCGGAACGGGACGGAGAGGAAATAGGCTTGGAGGCTTAAATGGCGGCGTATTTTATTATAATAGGCTTTTCAGTGCTGGGGGCGCTGGAGTCGGCGTTTATTGCCGGACCTACGGCAAGCCTTCTGTGGGCTGTGCCTGCGGGCTTCGCGGTCAGTTTCCTGCTTCTTACGGCGGTGTACCTTGGTTTTTTGGGGGTACTGTCCCTTTTTGTAAAAAGAAAGGAGTACGGCTGCGTAAGCGCGGTTTATAAGGCGGCGCTTGACAGTGCCTATGGCTTTATAATGGAGATTTCCGGCGTACGCCTTCATGTTAAGGGTATGGAGCTTTTGCCAAAGCAGGAATTTCTCCTGGTGCAAAATCACCTATCAAACTATGACAATATGCTTACCGGCGTTGCCATGAGGCACAGGCGGCTTGCCTTTATCTCAAAGCCGGAGAATTTTAAAATACCCATTGCGGGAAGGCTTGTCTGGCGGAACCTTTACATACCAATAGACAGGGAGAACGCCAGAAACGCCCTGAGCAGCATAAACCGTGCTGCCGGAATAATAGAGTCCGGCGCCGCCTCCGTAGGGGTCTATCCCGAGGGAACACGGTCCAGGTCAGGAAAACTGGGAGCCTTTAAGCCGGGTAGCTTCAAGGCGGCGATTAAGGCGGACTGCCCCCTGGTTATTACCGCAATCAGAGGCACGGAAAAAATAAAAAACAACATATTCCGCAGAAAAACCGACGTTTATTTAACTGTCCTCAGGGTTATAATGCCGGAGGAAGTAAAAAACAGCCGGACAGCGGAGCTGTCCCGGATAGCCCGGGAGCTTATAGAGAAGGCTCCGGCGTAACGCAGAGGGGAGAGAGCGGTAAAAATGGCGGAAGAAACGGAGTACCACATATGGTTTGACCCGAAGACAAGGGTGCTGACTTTTTCTATGATAAAGGGGTTTATCAAAAAAACCTTTGACGAGTACAGCGAGCTTATGAGCTATGCCCTTGCCCTCAGCGATGAGGGATATAAAATTATCTGACGGGCTGGAAACTGACTTTAAAAGGGTATATAATAGAACCGTGTGGAGATTTTTAATCTGCTGCGGTTCTGTTTTTTTTACAAAGGAGAAGGTGATGGGTGTTGAATCTGAGCAGGAAAAATGTGGAGAAGATTATATTTATACTTTGCTCGGTGGTGCTTTTCTGCGTACTGCTGCTTAATATTCCCGCGCTGTGGGGCTGGTTCAGGTACGGTATGAGCGTATTTATGCCGGTGCTTCTGGGGCTTGCGGTGAGCTTTGTTATGACGCCTCTGTCGAGTCGTATTGAGTGGACCCTCCAGAGACCCAGAAGGAAGCTGGGATACCGGGGAATGAGGCACAAATGGGCGAGGATACTTTCCACCACCGCGGCTTTCCTTATAGTTGTGGCAATTATAGCGCTGCTTGTAGTTATCATTATTCCTGAGGTCAGCGCTGCCATTACCTCCCTTAGGGACACGCTGCCCAACGTGCTTAACATGGTGCTGGACTGGATTGCGTGGATTGCCGCCGACCTTGGCATTGAGGTGGATTTCTCAAAGCTCCGGGGAGTTGAGATTATAAATGCCTTTGACTATGTGGTGGATATTTTCAGTGTGGATTCATCCATAAGTAACCTTTTCGGCGGAGTTATGGGCGTTGCCACCTCGGTGGTAGGCGGACTTTTTACCTTTGCCATGGGCGTGATTATAGGTTTCCGCCTTATTTTGCAGCGTGAGGCAGTCAACAGATTTTTCCGTCGGAGCATAAACGCACTGTTCAGCGAGAGCGCGGCAAAGAAGATTTTTGGCTTTGCCACTCTTACCACAAGGGCGTTTCGCAATTTTCTTGTGGGACAGCTTACCGAAGCTCTGGTTCTCGGAGTTATGTGCCTTGTGGGCATGACCATATTCAGACTGCCCTACGCCGGCGCCATTGCCGCCGTTGTGGGCTTTGGAGCCATTATCCCCATTTTCGGAGCATGGATGGCGGGGATTATAGGCTTTCTCCTTACTCTCTCCGTATCACCCATCCAGGGAGTTTTCTTTATAATATTTCTTGCCGGGCTTCAGACTCTTGACGGGAACTTCGTCTACCCCAGAGTTGTGGGTAACTCCATGGAACTTCCGGGACTGCTCGTATTCCTGGCGGTACTTATCGGCGGCGACATTGCCGGCTTTGCCGGAATGCTTCTTGGCGTTCCCTTCTGCTCCATAGGCTACACCATAATTAACAGCGCCATTGATAACCGCCTTGCGGTCAAAAAGGAACTGAAGAAAAAGACCCAGACATCTGAGGAGGAGACAAACAAAGGGAAAATAAAATAAGACTCCCGCCGATTTTTGGCGAGAATCTTGTGAAAACCTGCCGGCAGGGCAGAAAAAGAGACACGGTAAAGGAAGCTTTACCGTGTCTCATAGTTTTTATTACATCAGTTTTTCAATAACCTCTACAAGCTGACCTACGGTAGTAACGTTTGTAAGCTCGTTCTGGGGAATGGAAATTTTAAGCTCGTCCTCCAGTGTGGCGATAAACTCTACCATATCAAGGGAATCGGCGCCGATGTCGTTCTGAATGTCCGTATCGGGAGTAATGCGGTCAACGTCAAAATCAAGCTGCTCCGCCAGAAGGTCACGAATTTTTTCAAACATAAGGGCTTCTCCTTTCAATGCCACTCACGGGTGGTGTTCTTAACAGGTTCAGGCTGAACCGGCTTGGCCTCTGACTGCTCCGTCTGCGGGGTACGGTCTCTTCTCGGGGGACGGGAACCACTTCTGTCCCTTCTCTGTCCACCCCGTCCGGAATGATAGCTTCCGCCGCCTACATAGGAAACAACGATACGACGGTTAGGCTCCGTGCCGGTGGAAAAGGTCGTAACGCCGGGGTAATCCTGAAGCGCAGTGTGAATAACATGACGCTCATAGGCGTTCATGGGCTCAAGAGTCACGTTGCGGCGGTACCTGACAACCTTGCCTGCAACCTTCTTTGCAAGGCTTATAAGGGCGTCTGTACGCTTTGCTCTGTAATTTTCCGCGTCTATATTAATTCTTGTATGCTCGCTGTCATCGGAATTTACCACATAGTTTGCCAGGTGCTGGATTGCGTCCAGGGTCTCGCCTCTTCTTCCGATAAGGGCGCCTACGTTCTGACCGGAAAGCTCCACGCTGATTGTGTTATCCTCCTCCGGTGAAACGGAAACCTGAGCTGTTACGTCCATGTAGGTGAAAAGTCCGGTGAGGAACTTATATACCTGTTCCTCCTTTGTTCCGGGTGCCGGAGCCTGGACAGGAGTATCGGAAAGAGTTTCCTGCTTTTTCGGTGCAGGCTGAGAGGGCGCCTTATTTTCTTCCTCCGGGCGGGAATGATTGCTCTCCGCCTGGGAAGGGGTCGCAAAAGTTTCCTCCGGCGCCTCGTAGCTGATTTTTACACGGGCAGGCACGCTACCAATGCCGAGAAAGCCCTTCTTGCCTCTGTCCAGTATCTCTACGGAAACATCGTCACGGCTAAGACCGAGCTGTGAAAGGGCGGCCTTTATGGCTTCTTCCTCGTTAATGCCCGTGGTTTCTATTGATTTGATCATCGGGTTAGTCTCCTATTAATTCTGGTTCTCCGGCTGAGAGACCGGTGAATCGGAGGACTCCTCGCCGGCGCTGGTTTTTGAGTATCTGTCCGGGTCGTAGGCGCGGCCTCTGGCGTACTTGCGGTGTCCTACCCTGCTGGGCTCATAGATTTCGCCTTCGCCGGATTTCTGCCTTTCCCATTCGGCCTGCTGTCTCTCCCTCTCGGCTTTCTCCTTAGCCTGGAGCTTTTTCTTTGATGTGTTCTCGTTTTCAACCGTGGCGTTCATGGCTCTGAGACGCTCAGTTTCCTGACGCTTTGCCTCAAGCTCAGCCTCCCGCGCACGCCTTCTCTCGTCCCTCTCTGCAGTTTCAGCTGCCAGAACCTTTTTGTAATGCGTTGTAAGAAGAACGTCCTGAACAATGCCCAAAACTGAACCCATAGCCCAGTAAAGACCCAAAGCGCCCGGCATAATGAACGCAAACCACAGCGTCATAAGGGGCATCATCAAGGTCATTGAGCTGTTTGTAGCCGCCACGGTGGGATCTGGAGGGGGGTTCATTTTCTGGCTTATATAGCTTGTAAGATAGGTAAGCAGAGCGGCTACCACAGGGATCATAAAAAGACCCAGCTGAGGCAGAAGCTCCTCCATATTTCCCCAGTTAAATTCCCAAATCTTGTAGTTAGGAGTAAGACCCAGGTCAAGACCGAGGAAATTGTAGTTTATCTGACGGAGTTTATCTGACATTCCCTCAAAGGAATCAAAATGGTCAGAAATAAACTTTGCCAGATTAATCTGGGCGTAGCCCGCACTGCCCGAGGGGGTGTAGCCCAGCTCCACAGCTTTTTCGTAAATTGCGCCGCCCTCGCTGACAAGTTCAGAGGCAACGCCCATCATGGTTGTCAGAGGCTTGCGTATGGCCTCGTAAAGGGCAATAAGTATGGGGAACGGAATC
>CALWYM010000105.1 GCA_944385775.1 uncultured Oscillospiraceae bacterium
GCGAAAAAGGAAACCGTTTCCCGTAAATGGTATGTCCTTGATGCAGCCGGAAAGCCCCTTGGACGTGTTGCTGCAGAGGCAGCCGCACTTCTCCGTGGCAAGCACAAGGTCGACTATACACCTAACGTAGACTGCGGCGATTTTGTTATAATTGTAAACGCCGCAAAGGCAGTGCTTACCGGCAAGAAGCTCACCCAGAAGTACTATCGTCATCACTCCGGCTGGATTGGCGGACTCAAGGAGATCAGGTACGCCAATCTTATGGCAACCCGTCCTGAATTTGCCATGACCACCGCTGTAAAGGGAATGCTCGCAAAGAACTCCCTTGGTCGTGAACAGGCAACCCGTCTGCGCGTTTACGCCGGCGCGGAGCACAAGCACGAGGCTCAGAAGCCCGAAGCTTGGACCCAGGAATAAGGAGGTAAGAGAACTATGTATACAAGCAAAAAGCCATATATGTACGGCACCGGTCGTAGGAAATCCTCTGTAGCCAGGGTCCATCTCTATCCTAACGGAACCGGTGCGATTACCATTAACGGTAAGGATATTGATGAGTATTTCGGTCTAGATACCCTCAAGTACATTATCCGTCAGCCGCTGGAGACCACCGGTCTCACCGGCAAGGTTGACATTAACGCCACAGTTTCCGGCGGCGGACTTTCCGGTCAGGCTGGCGCGGTACGTCACGGCATTGCCCGCGCACTGCTTGAGGTTGACGAGGCTTATCGTCCTGCTCTCAAGAGCGCAGGATTCCTTACCCGTGACCCGAGAATGAAAGAGCGTAAGAAGTACGGTCTCAAAGCCGCACGTCGTGCTCCTCAGTTCTCCAAGAGATAATTACTTATCTGGAAACCAAATCCCGAAGATCCTATGGGTCTTCGGGAATTTTTATTGGGAAAAAAGCTTTCAGTCCTGATTATTCAAGGGCTTCTTAAATAATCAGGGCAAAGTTTAACAAAACCGCAGAATGAATTATTGAATTGAAGTGTCGGAAGATTTCTCTCGGGCGACCACAACAAATTTGCCGTCACTGGTATGGTAGCTGCACGTTGATAGCGTCAGAAGCCTGTCCCCGTACTCTGCCGTTACGCCAAGATCGTATAGGGAAGCAGACATAACTTCCTGTATGTACTGGCTAAAATCGTCAGAATCAGAAAGATCCGTGCCGTAATAGTATCGAAATACGTTTTCTTCGTCCACAGAGTAGACGCGGCTGTAAAAGGCAGCCATGACTTCAAAAGTCAGCCGTTCATAGCTGCCGTCCGACTGTATCAGGTCATAGATGATTTCCAAGTGCTCTCTGGCATAGGCCTCATCTGCGTATTTACTAAGCTCGCCGAACATGGAGCCATCTTTCATGTTGTGTCCGTATATGATTATATTTGTTCCTCCAGGGACGCTGCCGGCTCCGATAAACAGACTGCCGCTTAGCGCATAGCTTCCGTCAAAGGCTTTTCTCAGATAATATTCCGGGTCATCCGGGGTGTATAGGACAGGATAGTCAACTTCAGTGCCGCAAATCATCAGCCAGGCGGCAAGGCTGCTGTTTTCCCTGATAAGGGGAAGATAATTGCGATCCGGCTCCGACGCCTGAGGACTTACAGAATTGACGCCCACGGTTTCAGAAGGATTCATAATATTGGAAATTTCCTGCTCGACTCGCTGAGCCAGCGCCTTGTTGGCTGCCTGTTCACGACCAGAGCGAATGAGATCCCTCAGCAGCATTCCACTGGATAAAATAAAAAGCAGTGCGAAAATTACGGTCAGTGCTTTCCTTTGCGCGGGAGCCTTATTTTTTTGACGCATAAATTTTCCTCCTAAAAGCTATGCCGGCGAGTTTTCTCGCCGGCATAGCTGCGTGTTACTTTTTAACGTGCTTTCCCTGATAAAACAGATTCTTTTTAACCGATAAAAAGAATCCGGTCAGAGACACAATGCTAATTAGCGCCCACAGACCCGTCATACTGGGGTCGCTTGTTTTTGTAGTGTTAGGATCACTGGGTGAGTCCGGATTATCTGGATTATCCGGAGTATTAGGATCACTGGGCGAGTCCGGGGTATCCGGAGTGTCCGGAGTATCTGGGGTATCTGGATTATCCGGGGAATTTGGAGTGTTGGGAGTATCAGGTGCATCTGGATTATCAGGAGTGTCAGGTGTGCCCGATTCAGGATCTGGAACAGTACCCGGTTCAGGGTCAGGATCGGTACCCGGATCAGGGTCGGGGTCCGGCTCGATAGGTGGAATAGTGTCTTTTGTGTTTGTAAACACTGCGCTGGCAGTTATGTTCATCTGAATAGTACCCGTATCGCCTGTTGAGGTTGTGGAATAGCCGTTTTGATTTTCCTCGGTTTCTGTCACCGTATAATGTATCCCTGCCGGCAGGTCATTCGCCGTCTTAGTCTGACCGTGCTGCAGCGTAAAGACTGCTGTGCCGTTTTCAAAGGTCATATCGCCATAGGTTCCGGTGATACTGGTATCGTCCAGGGTCACCGTAAAATGCCACGCTTTGGATGTACTGTCGGCGCTGCCGGACACAATTTTCTGCACCTTTAGTGCTCCCGGCAAAACCTCCGGCGTATTGGTGACCGTGATTTGGATGGTTTTATTTGTGGTATTAATAATCGGTTCAGTATAGGAGGTTGTAAACCCACTCAGATTTTCCTCCTCTACCGTAATGTCAGCATTGGTCAGGGAAGCTGGGTCCGGAAGGTCAATAAAGCTGGCTGTCCAGTTGTTTTCAGCATTCAACTTCACACTATCCAGCACATAATTTCCGATTTTCAGATTAATAGTGACTTCAGTCTGCTGGTCTATCGGGGTGTTGCCCCAATCCTTGGCAACAGTCAGGGTATATTCCTGGTCGGGCACGCCAATGATAATCCCGCCGTTGGAGCCGATACCGCCGCCGCGCTGAGAGCGATTTCCGGTCACCCACAATGTAGCCTGGGTTTCTGCCAGGTTTTTAGCGGATTCAGAGGCAATACATTTGACGGCGATTCCTTCCTGCTTTCCTTGAATTACAGTTACGACCTCCTCATGGACTCCGGCTTCGTATCGTGGATATGTAGTGAGATCTGGCATGCCAAGTACAGACGAGCCGGATACACCACCGTCCCGATACCAGGTGACCTGTCCGCCGCCAAGCATACGAACGGACAAGTCCGCAAAATGGGTATCGCCTTGAGGCACAATGACGATATCGTCACCTGCAGAGTCATCGGCTGGCGTTGCGGTGTTATCATATATGGCGCTGCCGTTGGTGACCACGCTGGTCACATCGCCGGTGGGGCAGAACCACAGCCCGCCGCCCAGGATGGAAGCGGCGTTTCCGGTAATAACCGTGTTGACCATTTGCAGCACATAGGGCGTGGAGCCCACATAAATGCCACCGCCCTGGCGCTCACCGATATTGTTGGAGATGGTACCTCGCACCAATTCTGCGTTCATGGTGGCAATATATACACCGCCGCCGCAGCCGTTGTCACCTCCGATCACATCCATCTGAGCCTGATTGCCGGAGATGGTGCCGCCGTTCAGAGTAAAACTGCCGAGAGCGCAGGCTTCCAGCTGTTCCAGAGTCTGAATTGTGCTTGGAATCATACTCATTGCTTTTGCAAGGTTAAATAGCACAGCGATTTCTGTTGAGCCATACATCGGTGCATAATCCTCCCAGGTAATTTCAGCCGCATTCAGCATCGACTTGATATCTCCAAAGAGTCCGTCATAGACGCATACTCCGCCGCCCATGCCATCGGTTGCAATGTTGTTCAAAATCTCGCCGCCGGTCATGTTCAAAGAGGCCGCTCCGGAGACAAACACACCACCGCCGCCATAAACCGTGGTATTGCTTTGAATGGTACCGCCATCCATGGTCATGCGGGCATAGCGACTCACGGAGCTCAGGGATGAACCCCAGTCAGGTCCCCACAGACAGACGCCGCCGCCGGCGCTGTGACCGCTTCCGGTGGTGGTGTTATTCTGGATGACACCATCCGCCGACAAATGAAATGTGGTAGATGTATTTGCAGGTGTGCTGCTAAGTTCCGACACCACCATAACGCCTGCGGTGGCGGGCTCCGTAGCATAACCAGCTTGCTTGCAGACATTGTTCTGGATAGTGCCGCCGGTCATGTCAAAGACCGCGCCAACGGCAAGAAACACGGTACCACAGCGGCTTACACATTCAATCGTGTTTCCTTCAATGGAGCCGCCGGTCATGATGAAGTGGGCAGAGGTTCCTTGTATCATAACGGCGCCGCTGTTGGCGCCGGTGCTGATGTGTGCTCCGGTCAAGGTACCATTCTTCAGCAGAAGATTTCCCGCACAATCAACCAGAACGGGTGTGACCGCACCAGAAGCGGAAGAACCGCCATCTATCGTAAGACCGTCGATGGTCAGCTCACCGCCCTCTTCGACAGAAATCAGTGCTGTTGTGGAGCGAGACGCTGCAAAATCATCTGCTGGACGCAGAGTTCCGGCACCACACAATGTAATTACTTTGCCGGATGGGACAATCATGGGGGACGCAAGCTCTATCACTGTGGCGGAAGGCACAGTGATAATGGTTTCCACACCTTCAGCGGCATTGGTAATGGCGTCGTACAAATCGGCATAATTCGAAACAACTGTTCCGTCGCACAGGGCACAGACATACTGACACGGCTCGCCCGCCACTGCGGCTGTGTAGCCGCACGCATCATCATGGGTAGTATGTAAGCAATTTATGACTATGCAGCCGCTCTCCGTGGAGCAGACGTGGGTACAGCTGCTGTCATCACCTTCGATGTATCCGCATGCAGCATCGTGGTTGGTATGTACGCAATTTGTGACAACGCATCCACTCTCAGCGGAACATACGTGCGTGCATTCACTACCCTCTACCGCTGCCACATAACCGCAGTCTGTCGTATGTTCCGGATGATGTTCACAGAGACCATCTTCCGAGACACCTTCGGCATATGCTACCAACCCATTGGCAAAAATGCAAAACAGCATGGCGGTAGCCAATGCAAGCGCACAGGTGTTTTTTAAGAATCTTTTCATATTTCCTGCTCATTTTCTCCTACTAATGTAAAATAACAATTTGTACCTATGCGCAGATGTTTCATGAGCTTTATCTTGGCGGCTTCTGCAGTCTGCTCGGGTGCTGCACCGGCGAGATATTCCAAAGCGTCATTCCAGTCTCGGAGACTCTCCTCATAGGGCGTCAAATGTTCCAGTATATTTGCCAGATGTTGATGACGCTGTTCAGTTAAAAAGCGGAGGTCCGACAGGTATTCACATTCCGTCTGAAAGTACAGTAAATCCAACAGAGATTCCCCTATTTTTATACCTATTTGCCTCCTTCTGGACAGAATCAATATTCTGAATACTTTTTTCTTTTTTCCCCCGACGAATAAGGAGAATGGGCAAAAAATATGCCCGCCTTTCTTGGGGAAAGAGGGCAAAATGGCGCAGAAAGCCGGACCGCAAACGCAATTTATGTCTGCGGCCTGTATTTCCATACTCAAAATTTGGAAAATACCTTGCATTTTACCTCTGTGCCTGATATAATTACGTCATATTATTTAGGTATGTATTTAATGTTAGGACAGAATATTGATTCTGTGACTATAACACAAGTCCCAGCCGTTCTATTTGCCGTTTGTGCTCTGTGCCTGAGGCAATCAGGTAGATACGTGTTGTCTCAATGCTGCTGTGACCCAGCAGGTCTGAAAGCTTGGCGATGTCCCGGCAGGAGCGGTAAAAGACTGTGGCGAAAAGATGGCGCAGGTTGTGGGGGAATACTTTTCCCGGTTCCACGTCTGCGTGTTTGCATAACCCTTTCAGTTCCGCCCAGATTTGACGGCGACCAAGCTACTTTCCGCTTTTGGTGCGAAAAATTGCACCGGAGGCGGTTTTCTGTTTTCCGACATATTTCAGCAGCTTTCGACAGAGTTTCCCCGGAAGCAGGATTGTGCGGATTTTGCCTTTAAGAGCGATTTCAGCCTTGCCCTGCCTTACAGCCTCCACAGTGATATACTGTACTTCGCTGACACGGATACCGGTAGCTCCGATGGTTTCCACAAGTAAGCCCAGCCGTTCCCGTCCCAGGGTGTAGGCGGCGTTTAAAAGCCGGTGGTAATCATCTTTTGTAAGCTCACGGTCGCGGCGTCACGAAACAGACGGCGCTGAATCCTCAAAAATTTTACCCGGCACTCCGGCAGGTCAAGAAATTCCAGAAGACTGTTTAGGGCGGACAGCATGGCGTTAATGGTTGTCGGAGCGTAGTTCTGCTCTGTCAGATACGTTTTCCATTCAAAGCAGTGTTCCTTGGTAAGTTGACGACCGTTTAGCCATACGGCAAACGCCCGGACGTCACGAATATATTTCTCCATGGTGGCCGGGCTTTTTTCCTCCAGCTGGAGGTGACGGGTAGATGCCCTAATATGCTGCGGTGTAAGATTATATTTTTTCATAAAAACCCTCCTGTTGATCAGACATTGCTTTTTGCTATTTTACAGAAAGAGCGGAAACAACAAAACTCCGCATAGGTACTGCCGCTAATGGCATTTAACTTTCTGAATCATATAATAGGATTTCAAACGGGACATGAAAGATATACAGAGTAAAAAATATTTCCCAACCCCGAGGCATTATACGGCACAGAAGGGTATTGCAAACTGTATTTTCAAATGTGATATATAGTTAAGCAAGAACAGATATAAAAAAGGGGCAGGCAGCCACTGGCTGTCTGCCCCTTTTTACGTACGAAATATTTTCTCCAGTTTTACCACGGAGAAGAAATTATAATTTTTCCAAGCTCACGTACCTCGCTGAGAGCTTTTGGAAAATGGGTCTCGTTATACTTAATCTTCTCCTCTGGATCAAAAAGCGTCCAATTAAACCGGCTGTAATCAGGAACCTGAACAGTGTTTCCGCAGATATACACATTGGTG
Organism: uncultured Oscillospiraceae bacterium; assembly: GCA_944385775.1. GTDB lineage: Bacteria > Bacillota > Clostridia > Oscillospirales > Oscillospiraceae > RUG626. The sequence continues at coordinate 6,940 of CALWYM010000105.1, forward strand.
CTGCCCACGTAGCTGTTTAGAGTTTTTCTGTAACGTTCCAACATACTGTGATAGGGAGTCCCTTCCCTGTAATTTTCCTCTTTTGCGTTGCTGGTCATGATAAGCAATACAGGAATAAAATGGGTGTTAGCGCAGGGATTCTCCTTATTATAGGTGAGCGACTGGAACACAAGGCGCTCAAACAGAGCGCGAAAACCGGAGGTGCCGTCTCCCAGATAATTGGGTGTGCCCAGTACAAGACCGTCAGACTGTCTTATGGCGTCCAGTACCGGTGCAAGACCGTCACGGTAAACACATTTGCCGTAGCTTGCTTCCCTCTTGCAGCCAAAGCAGGATATGCACCCTGTAAATTTCTCAAGAGAGTACAGGTCAAAATATTCAGTCTCCGCCCCTTGGGTTTCCGCCCCGGTAAGGCACTCCTTTACAAGCTTTGCGGTGTTAAAGCCAAATCTGGGACTACAGTTTATTCCAACCAGTTTTTTTATAGTATCTACTTCCTTTCTGCTCTAATAATAACAAAAATTTACTTTACCCTCAAGAGCAAAAAAAGGAAAAAACAAACATTTTAAGGCAATTTATGGCGGCAATATGGCGTAGCGGAAAATTCGTTAACAGTTTAGAAACATTGTGTACAGAAATTACTAACATTTGAGCTTTAAAATATAAAATGAATTGGAGTAAACTTTTTTGTTCCGGTAAGACGGGGACTGATAAAATATAGGGGGTCTGGGTTATGGCAGGCAGTTTTATTGATTTTAATGGCGTATCCAAAACCTATGGACACGGAAACGCCAGGGTGGACGCGTTAAAGGAAGTGACATTTGGCATTAACGAGGGAGAATTTTGCGTGGTACTGGGCTCCTCCGGCGCGGGGAAAACTACGCTGCTCAATCTTCTGGGCGGTATGGATACCATTACGTCGGGGACCATAACATTTAACGGAAAGGATATTTCCAAGCTTTCAAAAAAAGGGCTTATAGAGTACAGAAGATATGATGAGAGAATTGTGTTCCAGTTTTACAATCTTATCCCTAATCTAACTGCCCTTGAAAACGTGGAGATAGCTGCCCAGCTTTGCAAAAATCCCATACCGGCGGCGGAGGCTCTTGATATGGTGGGGCTTTCCCAGCGGAAGAACAATTTCCCTGCCCAGCTTTCCGGCGGAGAGCAGCAGAGAGTGGCGATAGCCAGAGCGCTGGCGAAAAACCCCAGGCTCCTGCTGTGCGACGAGCCTACGGGAGCGCTGGACTATCAGACGGGAAAGAGTATACTGAAGCTTCTTTACGACTTGAGCCGCGACAGGAAAACAACGGTTGTTGTCATAACCCACAATCAGGCTATTGCTCCCATGGCGGACAGAATTATAAGAATAAAAAGCGGACAGATACAGTCAAATGAAATAAATAAGAATATAGTACCCATTGAGGAGATTGAGTGGTGATACTATGGTAAAATCAGCGTTTAAAATGACAGTGCGAAGTATTGGCTCCTCATTGGGGCGGTTTATGGCGCTGCTTTTGATAATTGCCCTGAGCGTGGGCTTTTTTGCCGGGCTTAAGCTGACAAAGCCCGATATGCAAAGGACGGCGGAGATTTATTTCGATGAGCACAGCCTTTACGACTTTCGCCTTATTTCAACTCTTGGCTATGATGAGGAAAGCGTTGAAAGCCTGAGAGAAAATGAGATGGTGGACCTTGCCGAGGGCGCAGTGACCATGGACGCTCTTTTGACACTGGAGGATACTACTCTGCCCTACACGATTATGACCCAGCCGCAAAGTATAAATACTGTTTCTCTGCTGGAGGGGCGGCTTGCGGAAAAACCGAGGGAGTGCGTTGTGGACAGAAGGGCGTTTTCCTCAGAGGATTTGGGAAAGGAGCTTGTCCTTTCACCTGAAAACGGGGAGAGTGTTTTTGGCAGTCTTGAAAGAGAGTCCTTTGTAATTGTGGGAATAGGTGATTTGCCCACATATCTGGGGACAGACAGGGGCAGCTCCACCCTGGCGGGAGGCTCCTCTGCCGGTTTTGTTCTGATTATGGGGGAGGACTTTTCCACAGAAACATATACAGATGTGTATATTACCCTTAAGGATATGGAGCTGGCATACTCAGATGAATACGGTGAGACCATAGACGAGCTTACCGACGCTGTAACGGAGCTTTCGGAGGCTGCAGCCCGGGAGCGGTATGACAGGCTGCTTTCGGAAAATAATTTGACAGAGGAAACGGCTGAGCTTGCGGGAATAAATCCGCCTGAGGTCTATGTGCTGACCCGGGAGGAAAATGCCGGCTTTGCAAGCTTTAAGAACGACACTTCCATTGTAAGCGGCATTGCTGATGTATTCCCATTGTTTTTTATAATGGTGGCAATGCTGGTATGCGTAACCACAATGAGCCGAATGGTCAGTGAGGAGCGAACTCAGATAGGCGTTTTAAAGGCAATGGGATTCAGCAGCGGCTTTATAGCCGGAAAGTATATGCTCTATTCCGGTATTGCCACTGTGCTTGGCTGGGCGCTGGGATATGGACTTGGCGCCACCGGAATACCGGAAATGTTCTGGAAAGCCTATGAAAGCACCTACGGGTTTGCGCCGTTGTCTTACGACACCGGTGAAGGTATTTTGTTTTCCACACTGGCGGTGGCGCTAGTGGGAACTCAGGGCAGCACCATTTATTCATGTCGTCGTTCCCTTAAAAGCGTGCCGGCGGAGCTTGTGCGTCCCAGAGCGCCAAAACCTGGTAAACGGATTTTCCTTGAGCGTATCGGATTTATATGGCGGCGCCTTTCCTTTTTGCAAAAGGTGTCAATCCGTAATATGATACTTTCAAAAAAGCGGCTTGTGATGATGATTGTAGGTA
>CALWYM010000106.1 GCA_944385775.1 uncultured Oscillospiraceae bacterium
CCCCCGACTCTTACCGCATGAGTCGGTACCGGCTGACGGCACTGTTACCGGCAGCCTGGGTTTTGCGCCCTTTCCGGGTAATATAAACAATTAAAAGCCGCAGCGTTTTTTCCGCTGCGGCTTTGCCGTCAGAAAAAATCCCAGCTTTGGCAATACCAAAGCCGGGATTTTCTTTTTTACTCCACCTCGGAGAACTCATCCTTGCCTACAAAGCAAACTGGGCACTTAAAGTCATCGGGGAGATCCTCGAACTTTGTGCCGGGGGCGATACCGTTATCCGGGTCGCCGGCAGCCTCGTCATAAATCCAGCCGCAAACATTGCAAACATATTTTTTCATAATAATTCTTCCTCCAAAATTCACTGAATTTTTTCAAAATCGCTGGCACCATGCTTACACAGAGGGCAGATAAAGTCGTCGGGCAGTGTATCGCCCTCGTAGATATATCCGCAAATCTTGCAGACATAGCCTTTTTTGCCCTCGGTTTTAGGTCTGGGCTTAACGTTTGATTGATAATAGGTGTAGGTCATTGTCTCCCTGTCGCTTATAACTCTTGCCTCGGTGACGGAGCAGATAAACATTCCGTGGGTATCAAGGTCAACATACTGCTCTACCTTAAGGGACATAAAGGCGTTAATATATCTGGAGAGGAACACAAGACCGTTATCGGAGCGAAGCACTTCCTCGCCCTCAAACTTGTTTTTCGTTCTGCCGGAGACAAAGCCGAACTTCTCAAAAACAGAGAACGGTGCGTCCACGGAAAGGCAGTTTACGTTTAAAACTCCGGTCTGCTTTATAACATGATATGAGTAATTTGCCTTATTTATGGTAACGGCAACTCTGTTCGGCGCGTCTGTAACCTGGGTAACGGCGTTTACGATAAGACCGTTGTCCTTTTTGCCGTCGTTTGAGGTGACAACATAAAGTCCGTAGCCAATCTTAAAGAGGGCTGTCATATCGTTCTTGTTTGCCGTATCACCCTTCTGCTCCATATACTCATGGCAGAGAGCGGCGGAAAGCTCGTCAATCTGGGTTCTGCTCTCGGAACTAAGGGCGGACACGATCCTGACGCAGGGCTCAACAAAGGTAAGGTTCTTGCACTTTTCCAGCATACCCTTCATAAGCTTTCCGGAAAGAGGAGCCCAGCTTCCGTTTTCCATAAAGGCAACGGTACGGTTAGAGAAATTACGCTCCGTAAGACTGGTAATAAACTCCCTCATGCAGGGGAAAATCTCCGCGTTATAGGTTGGAGAAGCCAGAACAAGCTTTGAGTAGCGGAATGCGTCCGCAATAGCCTGGTGCTTGTCGCAGCGGGCAAGGTCGTAAACTACCACTTTGGGGCAGCCTGCTTCCCTGAGCTTTGAAGCGAGAAGCTCAGCAGCCTTTTTTGTGTTTCCGTAAATGGAGGCGTATGCAACCACGATTCCCTCCTCCTCAGGGACATAGGAGGACCAGGTGTTATAAAGGTCAATGTAGTAGCCCAGATTCTCCCTTAACACGGGACCGTGAAGTGGGGCAATGGCGGAAATCTCAAGTCCGGCAGCCTTTTTAAGGACATTCTGGACCTGAACGCCATATTTTCCCACAATGCCGATATAGTAGCGGCGGGCCTCGTCAGCCCAGGGCTCCTCCACGTCAAGGGCGCCGAACTTGCCAAAGCCGTCGGCGGAGAAAAGTACCTTCTCCGTAGATTCGTAGGTCATAAGTACCTCCGGCCAGTGCACCATTGGAGCGCCTACAAAGTTCAGGGTGTGCTTACCCAAAGAGAGGCTGTCCCCTTCCTTGACGACAACCTGCTTGTCGTCAAAATCAGTGCCGAAAAAGCCCTTCATCATCTGGAAAGCCTTGGCGGAGCTCACAACCTTGGCATCCGGATATGCCTTGGTAAAATTGAAAATATTAGCGGAGTGGTCAGGCTCCATATGCTGCACAACAAGGTAGTCCGGCTTTCTGTCACCCAGCACGTTCTGAATATTGTCCAGCCACTTATGGGTAAATGCCGCGTCCACAGTATCCATAACGGCGATTTTCTCGTCAATAATGGCGTAAGAGTTATAGCTAACGCCGTTAGGCACTTTATACTGTCCCTCAAAAAGGTCTATCTGGTGGTCATTGACACCGATATATTTTATATCATTTGTTACGTTCATAATTCCCTCCGGCTTAATAATCGTTCTATTGTATAGTATATAATATGCCCGTTAAGATTTCAACAACAGAGATAAAGTTTTTTCTTTTAAAAAAGCTTTTTTACCCCTGTTTGACAAGGAGAGCAAACCGGGTTTATAATGTGCTTGCAGAAAAACCATAACGGAGGGCAAAGCATGATTACACAGCGAATTTTCGGCACTCTTTCCGATGGCAGAAACGCCACGGTTTACAAAATTGAAAACAGCTTTGGCGAATACGTGGAAATTATGGACTACGGCGCCGTTATTCACAGCATAAACGTAAAGGATAAAAGCGGAAACCTTACAGACTGCGTTCTGGGCTGCGCCGATACCGAATCCCTTCAGGGACGCAGCTTTAAAGCTGCCACCATGGGCAGAGTGGGAAACAGGATCGACTCGGGCAGGTGCACCGTAGACGGTGAGGAGCTGATCCTTGAGACAGGCAGAGACGGTCACCTGCTTCACAGCGGCAGCGGAAACTTTGCCTTTAAGCTCTTTGAGGGCAAGGCTGAGTCTGACGGTCAGACTGTCACCCTGCACCTGCTGGACAAGGGGGAGTGCGGCTTTAATTCACTTCTCGACTGCTATATAAGCTTTACCTTTGATGACGACCGCCGCCTCTCTATTCACTATGATATGACTCCGGTGGACAAGGCAACGGTTGTGTCCCCCACAAACCACGCCTACTTTAACCTTGGCGGTCTGGAGGACATACGTCAGGAGGAGCTTACCCTTTACGCATCAAACCAGCCTGTACTTAACCAGCGCGGAGTTCCCTGCGGCGGCATAAAAAGTATTCTTGGCACCCCTGCCGACTTTACCTCACCGAGAAAAATCGGCGAAGCCATGGATTCAGACCCGTCGTTTTTCCCCGCAGGACGACGTGGCTACGATGATTTTTACGTTCTTGACAAAAACAGAAACGGAAGCCTTGCCGCCGTCCTTTACTCAGAGAAAACGGGGATTGAGATGAAAACATACACCGATATGCCCTCGGTTATTCTCTATACTCCCTCCTACTGCGCCGGAAGCCGTGACAAGAAGGA
>CALWYM010000107.1 GCA_944385775.1 uncultured Oscillospiraceae bacterium
GTCAGGATAACATTTTTCCCTGCCGCTGTGACAGTGTGCTCGTTTGTGTTCAGCACAATATCGCCATGACGAAGTACCTTGCTTTTTTCCTTGGGCGCCGTTCTTCTCAGAACAGCACGTATCCTGCTTACCATTTCCATCATTCCAAAGGGCTTTGCCAGATAGTCGTCAGCGCCCAAATCAAGACCTATAACCTTGTCATATTCCGTTCCCTTTGCCGTTGCCAGTATAACCGGTATGTCCTCCGTGCGGCGGTTCTCCTTCATGCGTTTGAGAAGACTTATGCCGTCCTCTCCGGGAAGCATTATGTCCATAAGTACAAGCTCTGGAAGGGTCTGCTCCAAAGCCTCCATAAAGGAGCTTCCGTCAGGGAATCCCACCGCCTCAAAGCCTGATGCGTTGAGGGTGTACACAACCATATTTCTGATGCCCTCATCATCTTCCACGCAAAAAATCATACGTCTTCCCTCCATCTGAAGCTTTTTTCTCTCTCATTATATCAGTGTACCCCGGTTATGGCAAATACAACCCACTGAGCAATATTTGCAGCGTGGTCCGCTATCCTTTCAAGATATTTTGCAATCATAAGAAGATCAAGTATGCTCTCCCCGTTGCTGTCAGTACTTTTGCACTGTGCTACAAGCTCCTTCCTTATCTCGTTAAAATAGCCGTCCACCACATCGTCGTACTCTATAACAGCCTTGGCCTTTTCCTTGTCTTTTTTTACAAAGGCGTCGATACTGTCAGTAACCATCTTTATTGCGGCTCTTGCCATATCCCCGATGTGTATGGTATCGTCCATCGGTCCCACATTTGCCATGGTGACTATCTCTGCAATGTCAGCTGACTGATTTCCTATACGCTCCATATCCGTAACCATTTTCAGAGCGGAGGAAATAAGACGCAAATCCCTTGCCACCGGCTGCTGCTGCAAAAGAAGCTTCATGCACAGATTTTCAATTTCCCGTTCCATACCGTCAATCTGGTTTGCCACCTGCTGCACCTGTTCTGCCAAATCGAGATTTCCCTCTTCAAGGCTCTTTGCGCTCATGGCAATGGCGTTTTCGCAAAACGCCCCCATGCTAATAAGCTGGCGGTTTAATTCCTTAAGCTGTTCGTGAAAAATAAGTCTCATAAGTTTCACCTCACCCAAATCTACCGGTTATATAATCCTCTGTCCTCTTATCCTTAGGCATGGAGAACATCTGCTCGGTGCTGCCGTACTCAACAAGCTCTCCCAAAAGGAAAAACGCCGTGTTATCCGAAATTCTCACAGCCTGCTGCATATTATGGGTAACAATAATTATAGTGTAATCCTTTTTAAGTTTTTCCGCAAGGTCCTCTATTTTTGAGGTTGAGATAGGGTCAAGGGCGCTTGTGGGCTCATCCATTAAAAGCACCGTAGGCTCCACTGCCAGTGCCCTTGCGATACAGAGTCTCTGCTGCTGACCGCCGGAAAGACCAAGAGCGGACTTTTTAAGCCTGTCTTTAAGCTCATCCCATATGGCGGCGTCTCTCAGCGACCGCTCCACAATATCGTCAAGCTTTGCCTTGCTTCTTATGCCGTGGGTTCTGGGACCGTACGCCACATTGTCGTAAACGCTCATGGGGAATGGATTTGGCTTCTGGAAAACCATTCCCACCTCACGGCGGAGGTTTGTCACGTCAACCTTCGGTGAGAATATATCCTGTCCCTTATACATGACCTGACCCTCTGTTCTTACGGAGGGAATAAGGTCGTTCATTCTGTTGAGCGTCTTCAAAAAGGTGCTCTTGCCGCAGCCGGAGGGTCCTATAAGGGCCGTTATGCTTTTTTCCGGTATATTTATAGAAACATTTTTCAAAGCCTGGGTCTGTCCGTACCACAGGCAAAGATCTTTAACTGTAATTATGTCCATTAATTTTCTCCCTTTCCGCCCTTAAATGCCTTTGTCACAAGAGCTGTCAGAGCGTTTACAATAAGCGTGAAAACAAGAAGTATAACTGCAATGGCAAATGCCACGTCGAACTTGCCTTCCTCCTTGGCGTAGAAGTAAAGGGCAACTGTAAGAGTTGCTCCGGAGGATTCAAGCCCCTCAAAGAACCCGTTCAGCGCGTGGGCAAAGCCTGCCGTGTAAAGCAGTGCTGCCGATTCTCCGATAATTCTTCCCACGGAAAGAATACAGCCTGAAAGTATGCCGTCGATAGAGGAGGGAAGCACAACGGTGCGGATGGTTCTCCATTTTCCGGCGCCCAGTCCGAAAGCACCCTCGCGATAGCTTTGGGGCACTGTTTTAAGACTCTCCTGGGTGGTTCGCATAATGGTAGGCAAATTCATTATAACAAGGGTAAGGGAACCGGCCAAAAGAGTTGTTCCAAAGTTCATACTCTCACAGAACACAAGCATACCCACAAGACCGTAGATAATACTTGGTATTCCGGAAAGAGTCTCAGACGCGTATTCAATAACTGATACAAGCTTTTTGTTTTTTGCGTACTCCGTAAGGTATATTGCCGCGCCTACCCCTAAGGGGAGTACTATTGCAAGAGTCGCCACAATCACATAAAGGGTGTTCAGTATGTCAGGCAAAATTCCCACTGTACCTTTTATATAACTGGGCTTTGTGGTAAGAAGCTCCCAGCTTATATGGGGAATTCCCTTTATGAATATGTAAACTATCATAAATACCATAAAGCCTACTGTAAGGGCTGCCGCAGAATACATAAGCGCTCTGACGGTGCACCTGTAAAGCTTTCTTCTATTACTCACAGTTTTCACTCTCCCTTATGCTTTAAAACGAGGTTTAAAAATGCGTTTATCATCATTATGAAGAAGAACAGCACAAGAGCGATGGAGAACAGCGCCTGTCTCTGAAGACCGGATGAATAGCTCAGCTCGCTGGATACTGCCGTGGTAAGGAATCTGACGCTCTGGAAAAGCGAGGGCATATTCGCCACGTTTCCTGCCACCATCATAACTGCCATGGCTTCACCGATAGCTCTTCCCACGCCCAGAACGACTGCCGCCGCAATGCCGCTTTTTGCCGCCGGTACTGAAACCCTGAAATACGTCTCCTCCGGCGTTGCTCCCAGTGCCAGGGAACCGTCCTCGTATTCCTTAGGCACGGCGTCAAGAGCCGTAACCGAAACCTTTATAATGCTTGGAAGTATCATTATGGAAAGCACCACCATGGCGGAGAAGAAACCTGATCCGTCAGGGATGTTAAATATCTTTCTCACACCGGGAACCAGTACCATCATACCTACAAGACCATATACAACACTTGGTATTCCTGCAAGCAGACCTACTGCCGGCTCAATTATGCTGCGCACCTTTTTGCTTGCGACCTTTGAAAGAAATACAGCCACAAGAAATCCAATCGGTACGCCTATTACAACAGCTCCTGCTGTTCCGTAAACAGAGGTAAGTATAAACGGAAGTATTCCGAACTTTGGATCGGCCGCAGTGGAATCCCACTCTTTGCCGAAAAGGAAATTAATAAGCCCGATTTGCTTAATTGCGGGCAAACCCGATATAATAAGATAAGCCGTAATAACGATAACGGAGGCCACCGAAACCATTCCTAATACCAAAAATATAATCTCAACTATCTTCTCCGTAAGCTTGCGGCCTCTTTTAGCCCTTGAAGCCGAGGCAGCGTCTGCCTTGGGACCGGTTAACGGCTTTTCTCTGCCCTCCGGTCTTACCTGATCGTTCATGGTGTTCCTCCTTTTTTCTAAAATAGTCATTTTACCTTCCTGTCATTGTAAAAAAGTTGATTTTACATTTACTCTTTCTTACTGCCTGAGGCTCCCCTGTAAAGGGGAGCCTTAAAGCTTTTTTACTTTTCCGATTAGTTTACCGGTACGCAGCCTGCGTCAGAAATTATCTGATCTACATCGCTGCTCATTGCCCAGTCGAAGAACGCCTTTGCGGTATCGGAAAGCTCAGTGCCTTCCTTTGTTACGAGTACGAAAGGTCTCTGTATTACGTAATCGCCGGACTGGATGGTCGCCTCGGAGGGCTCTACGCCGCCAACGGAAAGAGCCTTAACGGTGTCGCTGACGGAAGCCAGGGAAGCATATCCGATTGCGTTGGGGTTCTGGGAAACTGTGGTGATAACGTCGCCGGTGCTGGTCAGCTCCTGACGGTACGCGCATTTTTCTTCGGTACCGGTGATTGACTCGAAGCCGTCACGTGTGCCGCTTCCTGCCTCTCTGCCGATTACAACGATCTCGCCGTCATTTCCGCCTACCTCGCTCCAGTTTGTAATCTCACCGGTGTAAATCTTTGCGATGGTCTCAAGGTCAAGGTCGGAAACCGGATTATCCTTATGTACGATAATCGCAATTCCGTCAAGGCAGAGGATATTTTCAACAAGTCCCTCAGTCTTCTCCTCGTCCTTCAGGTAACGGCTTGAAAGACCGATGTCGCAGCGTCCCTCAAGCACCGCTGAAATTCCGCTTCCGGATCCGGTGGGGTTGTAGGTGAAGTTAACACCCTCGTTCTCTTCGGTAAAGACCTCGCCCAGAGCATTGATTACCGTTGACATTGATGTGGAACCGTCTGTTGCAACAGAACCGCCCTCGGAATCACCTGTTCCGCAGGAGGCAAGTACACCTGCTGCCATGACCACAGCTAAAACCATAGTCAAAATTCTTCTAACTTTTTTCATTTCTTTTATACTCCTTTTGGACATTTATTTTTGTTTTTGTTCTCGTCCTTACGTGAATGATAATACAGATGGAATGTTAAATCGGTAATCTGACTAATGTTAAATGACCGTAAAATTGCAGATTTTTCTTTACAAAGGAGTTTTACAAATGCCGATTTTAAGCTTAACTGTTATTCTTATACAAATTCGGTAAAAGTCTCAAAATTTTAAATATTTTATTTGACACCAGGTAAAAAATACTATATAATGTAAGGGAATTCTGAATGAACTATTGACCCTGCACCTTAAAGTCAAAGTCCGTTTTGACCTCAGGGTGCAGTTTTTTTGTTTTTGAGGAATATCATTTAACTTTTATGGAGGTCAAAGTATTATGATACACGGAACAGTAAAATGGTTTAGCCAGGAGAAGGGCTATGGCTTTATCTCTCAGGAGGACGGCAGCGATGTATTTGTGCATTTCTCTGCAATTCAGATGGACGGATACAAGACCCTTTCCGAGGGTCAGAAGGTCACCTTTGAGGCCGAGCCTGATCCACGGGACACCTCCAAAATGCGCGCCGTTAACGTAACTGTTGTAAACGAGTAATTTTTTATTATTTGAACTGACAAAAACACAAATATGCAAAAAAAGGGCTGTGCTCTGCTTCACTGGGAAGCTGAGCGCAGCCTTTTATTTTTTATCCGCCATTTCCCCTAAATCTCTCTTGACAAAACCTTGACCCTTGTAGTAAATTAAAATACGTAAGGTTAACGATGTTAACCTTACGTGACAAGGTCTGTATATAATTAAGGCAGCCATATGTTGCTGCTGTATTTTGCGGAAAAAATAAAGGAGGAAAAGACAGTAATGGTAGATCTTTTTGAGAAGCACGCTCCCAATGAGCTTATATACAAAACCAGGGAAATGGGGATTTACCCATATTTCCATACTCTTGAGTCACGCCAGGCTCCGGAGGTAACGATGGAGGGCAAGCGCAGGATAATGCTGGGCTCCAATAATTACCTTGGTCTTACAACAAATCCCCAGGTAATTGAAGCCGGAAAGCGTGCTCTTGACCAGTACGGTTCGGGCTGCTCCGGCTCACGTTTCCTTAACGGTACTCTCAATCTTCACCTGGAACTGGAGGAAAAGCTGGCAAAGTTCCTTCGCAAGGAAGCCGTTGTCACCTTTTCCACGGGCTTTCAGTCAAATCTGGGCATAATTTCCGCTCTTGTTGGTCGGGACGACTATGTAATATGCGACAGAGAGAACCACGCCAGCATATATGACGGCTGCCGTCTCTCCTACGGCACAATGCTACGTTTCCGCCACAGCGATATGGCTGATCTGGAAAAGCAGCTTCAGAAGGTTCCGGACACTGCCGGCTGCCTTATCGTTACTGACGGAGTGTTCTCCATGGGCGGAGACATTGCGAACCTGCCCGAAATCTGCCGCCTTGCCAAAAAGTACGGTGCAAAGGTAATGGTAGACGATGCTCACGGTCTGGGCGTCCTCGGTGAGGGTGGTCGTGGTACTGCAAGTCACTTCGGTCTTGAGGACCAGGTCGACATATACATGGGCACTTTCTCAAAGTCACTGGCGTCCCTGGGCGGATATATGGCATCCAGCCTGCCCGTTGCGGAGTATGTACGTCACGCCTCCCGTCCGTTTATTTTCTCCGCGTCCATTACCCCCGCCTCCTGTGCCACGGCTATCGCCGCTCTTGACTATCTTGAGACCCACCCCGAGATTGTAGATCACCTTCAGCATATCTCTGCATTTCTCCGCCAGAAGCTTATTGATAACGGCATTAAGGTAAGAATGAGCGAGACCCCAATTATCCCGATCTATACCTACGAGACTCTGGACACTCTCAGAATTGCAAAGGAGCTTTTTGACGAGGGTGTTTACGTAAACTCCTCCATTCCGCCGGCAACAGCTCCCCACGAGGCTCTGCTCCGCACATCGCTTATGGCAACCCATACAGAGCCCATTATAGAGGAAGCGGCGGAAATAATCACAAGGGTATTTAAGAGAAACGGTCTTTGCTGATATGAAGAAGGTCTGCCTAATAACCGGCGGCTCCAGCGGTATTGGTCTTGCCGCGGCAAAGGCCATGGCGTCAAGGGGCATGACGGTCTATGAGCTTAGCCGCCGTGACAGCGTACAGGAAGGTATAACCCATATTTCAGGTGACGTCACAAAGGAAGAATCGGTTGCCTTTGCCGTAAGGGAGGTGGCGCTTCACGAGGGACGGCTTGATGTCCTTGTATGCTGCGCCGGCTTCGGAATCTCCGGCGCTGTGGAATTTACCGAGCTTTCCGACGCAAAGCGCCAGCTTGACGTTAACTTCTTCGGCGTTGTAAACACAGTAAAGCCCGCCATCTCCGTTATGAGAAAGCAGGGATTTGGAAAAATACTTCTTATAAGCTCTGTTGCCGGTCAAATTCCGATTCCGTTTCAGACTTACTATTCCGTTTCAAAGGCCGCCGTAAACGCTTATGGCGCCGCCCTTTTAAACGAGCTTCGCCCTTTTGGCATACAGGTTTGCTCCATAATGCCAGGCGATATTAAAACAGGCTTTACCGCCGCCAGAAACAAAACCCAGCTGGGAGACGATATATACTCCGGACGAATTTCGCGGTCAGTTTCAAAAATGGAGAAGGACGAGGAAAACGGCATGAGCGCCCAAGCCGCAGGTCTTTTTATCTGCCGTATGGCGGAGAAAAAAAAGCTTCCCCCCTCCTGTTCCATAGGCTTTACCTATAAGCTTTTTACCGCCATGAGCCGTCTTTTCCCTCAGAGCCTTATAAGCCGTGTGGTTTACAGCATGTACGGCAAGTAGGCAATGTTTTTAAAACATTTTCCAGTATCATATAACCTTTGAAATATACCCGGTTCCCCGGGTATAAAAAGCTCACGGCGCAAAGGATAAAAACTTTTACAGAATGTATAAAAAATCCCCCGTATGAGAATTCATACGGGGGATTTCATTAGTTATGCCTTTTTCAAAAGAGCAAATCAGCCGTTATACATAGCCTTGAGCTTAAGCAGATGCTCATAACGCTCCATAGCTGCCTGCTCGTTCTTCTTAAAGAGCACGGTTGCACGATCCGGGAAGCTTCTTGTAAGAGCGGAGTAACGAGCCTCGTTCATAAGGAACTCCTGATATCCGCCTGCAGGCTCCTTGGAGTCAAGAATGAACTTCTTGCCTTCCGGAGCGTCCGGGTTGAAGCGGAACATATTCCAGTAACCGCAGTCAACAGCCTTCTTCATCTCGTTCTGGCAGTTCATCATGCCGCCCTTAATGGAGTGCATCTCGCAGGGAGCATAGCCGATAATGAGGGAAGGACCATGATATGCCTCAGCCTCAACAATAGCGTTAAGGGTCTGCTGCTTATTTGCGCCCATAGCAACCTGAGCAACATAGATGTAGCCATAGCTCATTGCGATCTCGGCAAGGCTCTTCTTCTTCATTTCCTTACCGGCAGCCGCAAACTGTGCGACCTGACCGATGTTGGAAGCCTTGGAAGCCTGTCCGCCGGTGTTGGAATAAACCTCGGTATCGAATACGAAGATATTTACATCGTTTCCGGAAGCGAGAACGTGGTCAACGCCGCCGAATCCTATATCGTATGCCCAACCGTCGCCGCCGAAGATCCAGATGGACTTCTTGGAGAGGTATTCCTTCTTGTCAAGTATCTCAGAAGCTACAGGGCAGCCGGCAGCGGCAGCCTTCTCAAGCTCAGGAATAAGAGCAGCGGTAGCAGTCTTGTTGGCAGCGCCGTCATCAACGGAGTCAACATAAGTCTGTGCGGCAGCCTTAAACTCAGCGGTAGCCTTCTCGTCCGCCATCATCTCCTTGACCTTAGCAATAAGGCTTGTTCTGATAGCATTCTGACCGAGATAGAGACCAAGACCATGCTCAGCGTTATCCTCGAAGAGGGAGTTTGCCCATGCCGGTCCGTGACCGTCCTTATCGACAGTATAAGGAGAGGTTGCAGCAGGACCACCCCAGATGGAAGAGCAGCCGGTAGCGTTGGAAATATACATTCTGTCGCCGAAGAGCTGGGTAACGAGACGTGCATAGCTTGTCTCGGCGCAGCCGGCGCAGGAGCCGGAGAACTCAAGCAGAGGCTTCTTGTACTGGCTTCCAATAACGGTGTTGTCCTGAATATCAGTCTTATCGGAAACTTTAGCTACACAGTAGTTGAATACATCCTGCTGAGCGAGCTCGCCCTCCTGAGGAACCATTGTAAGAGCCTTGGTCGGGCACTGGCTGATACATACGCCGCAGCCCATGCAGTCCAGAGGAGAAATAGCCATTGTGTACTGGTAAACGCCCTTACCCTTAACCTTTGCGGGAACAAGCTTTGTTGCTGCAGGAGCAGCCTTAGCCTCTTCCTCAGTAAGAGCGAAGGGACGGATTGTAGCATGAGGACATACGAAAGCGCACTGGTTGCACTGAGCGCACTTCTCAGCGTCCCATGTAGGAACGGAAACTGCTACGCCACGCTTCTCATATGCGGCAGCGCCAAGCTCGAACTGACCGTCAGCGTGATCGGTAAATACGGAAACAGGCAGGCTGTCGCCGTCCATCTTGTCAACAGGCTCAAGGATATTCTTGACCATCTTGACAACCTCAGGTCTGCCCTCGAGGGTATCGGTGCGCTCCTCGTCCTTGGCGTCAGCCCAGGAAGCGGGGACATCAACCTTAACAAAGGCGGTGGCGCCGGCGTCGATAGCCTTATAGTTCATATCGACAACGTCCTGACCCTTCTTCAGGTAAGACTTTTTCGCTGCTTCCTTCATGTAGCGGATAGCATCCTCCTGGGGCAGAATTTGTGCCAGGGTGAAGAAAGCGGACTGGAGAATTGTATTTGTTCTCTTGCCCATGCCGACCTTAATTGCAAGATCAATGGCGTTAATGAGATAGAGCTGGATGTTATTTCTTGCGATATAACGCTTTGCGTCAGCGGAAAGGTGGTGCTCAAGCTCCTCCAGATCCCACTGGCAGTTAATCATAAAGATACCGCCGGGCTTAACATCGTTAACCATCTTAAAGCCCTTTGTAACATAGGACGGATTGTGGCAGGCCACAAAGTCAGCCTTGTTTATGTAGTAGGGGCTTCTGATTGGCTTATCGCCGAAACGCAGGTGGCTGATGGTTACGCCGCCAGTCTTCTTTGAGTCATACTGGAAGTATGCCTGGATATACTTATCAGTGTGGTCACCGATAATCTTAATGGAGTTCTTGTTTGCGCCAACGGTACCGTCGCCGCCAAGACCCCAGAACTTGCACTCGATAGTGCCCTCAGCTGCGGTGTTGGGGCAATCCTTGTCCTCAGGCAGTGAGAGGTTTGTAACATCGTCCACAATACCGATGGTGAACTGATGCTGGGGCTTATCCTTCTTAAGCTCGGTATATACAGCGAAAGCTGAGGAAGGAGGAGTATCCTTGGAGCCCAGACCGTAACGACCGCCGATAACGGTAATGTCGTTTCTGCCGGCTGCTGCAAGAGCTGTAACAACGTCCATATAGAGCGGCTCGCCCTGAGCGCCCGGCTCCTTGGTACGGTCAAGAACAGCAATCTTCTTGCAGGTCTCAGGAATTGCAGCGATGAATCTGTCGCTGGCGAAAGGACGATAAAGACGTACCTTAATAAGACCAACCTTTTCGCCGTGAGCGTTAAGATAGTCAATAACCTCCTCGGTAACGTCGCAGAAAGAACCCATGGCAACAATAACGCGATCAGCGTCAGGTGCACCGTAGTAGTTAAAGAGCTTATAGTCAGTGCCGAGCTTGGCATTGATCTTGTCCATATACTCCTCAACTATCTCAGGAAGAGCGTTATAATACTTGTTGCTGGCCTCACGATGCTGGAAGAAAATATCACCATTCTCGTGGGAACCGCGCATTGCAGGTCTCTCAGGGTTGAGAGCGTGCTTTCTGAATGCCTCGACGCTGTCCATATCGCACATCTCGGCAAGGTCGGCATAATCCCAAACAGCAACCTTCTGAATTTCGTGAGAGGTACGGAAACCGTCAAAGAAGTTAATGAACGGAACACGACCCTTAATAGCTGCAAGGTGAGCTACCGGAGCCAGATCCATGATCTCCTGGACGCTGCCCTCTGCCAGCATAGCGAAACCGGTCTGGCGGCATGCCATAACGTCGGAATGATCGCCGAAAATGTTAAGAGCATGGGAAGCTACCGCACGTGCCGATACATGGAACACACACGGAAGAAGCTCGCCGGCGATTTTGTACATATTCGGGATCATCAGAAGAAGACCCTGTGAAGCGGTGTAGGTAGTAGTAAGAGCACCTGCTGCAAGGGAACCGTGAACTGTTCCGGCAGCGCCTGCCTCAGACTGCATCTCAATTACTTTTACAGTGTTTCCGAATATGTTTTTCTGACCATTGGCTGCCCACTGGTCAACATAATCTGCCATGGGGCTGGAAGGGGTTATAGGATAAATACCCGCAACCTCGGTAAACGCATAGCTGACGTACGCGGCAGCGTTATTACCGTCCATGGACTTGAGTTTTCTCTCCATGTACACTATCTCCTTATTTATAATTTTGTGATTACATTGCGAAAACTTTCACTTTCGTAACGTTATTTTAGCACTTTCGACTATGTATGTAAATAGTCCTTTTCCCTTTTTAATAATTAATTTTATGTTAATTTAGATAAATTTTCGTGATATGAAAGGAATGTTACACCGGTGAACTGATTTTGCCATTCATAAAGTCAATGACCTTCTGGTAATTGGGGTCATCTTTTTCCATAAGCGCCGGCTGCCAGTTATTGCTGCTTCCGGTATATACGTAGCAGGGCAGCACCTCCCATGTATTTGCCGTACCGTCGTCCCTCTTTATAAATGTATATCTGAAAATTGCAGTTCTGTTTTCCGGGTATCTGTTTCCGCCGAAGCAGAAATTTCCCAGACCGTAAACTATGGTTCCTCCGTTATATTCCTCTATAGGCTGAAGCTTGTGGGCATGACTTGCCACCACAAGGTCCGCCCCGCAGTCCACCAGCTTACGGAATACCGAGACACGCCAGCTCTCCGGCTCCCTGAGTCCCTCGGTACCGCCATGGAGATATACAATCTGTATATCGCTGTTTTCCGCCATATCCTTTACCGACTGGCAAAGAGCTTTTTCCTGTCCCGAATACCACAGTGACTCTGACACCATCCCGATTTTTATGTCGTTTTTCTCAAGGTACACAGGCTCATTTCTCTCAAGAACGGTAAGGTCCTCAGCCTCAAGTGCCGAAACAGTATCCTTGTACCCCTGGGTGCCGTAATCCATGGCGTGGTTATTGGCAACGCTTAAAATTTCCACCCCGGAGGAGGAAAAAATCTTTGCGTTATCGGTAGGTCCCACAAACCAGAAAGCCGTACCCTCCCCCTTATCCTTTTTCGGAAGGCTTCTGTCCGACAGCACCGTCTCACAGTTGGCTACCGTAAAGTCGTCCTCCAAAAATACGTCTGCCACTTTTTCAAAAAAATATGTAGGCGCGTAATTTTCAGCGTACCAGTTAAGACTCCCCTGGGAAGCTCCGCCCTGATTTGTGGAAATGGTACAGTCTCCCACAAAGGATATGGTCACCCTCGTGCCTACGCTTCTTTCAATAGCCTTATCAAAGCCGGGATTTGATATAATCCCCATCGCCATGGTAAGTGCCAAAAATATACCGCTTAATCTCATAGGTTAATTTCTCCAGTTTATTATATTCTTCACAGTATATTATAACATATACAGAGCTATTGTACAGAGGTATCCTTTGTTTTAGTACCGGTACCCTCCCCTCTTGCGGCAGACCTGAAAAATTTTTTTGAAAACCCCCTTGACAAATTGTAAGATGTGTATTATTGTATTAATCGCATAATACAATAATACACATCGAGGTGAAAATTGAAATGACATGGCACTTTTCAAGTGATGCCCCCATATATTCTCAGCTCGTCTCCAGGTTTAAGGAGGCAATAGCCTCAAGTGAGCTGGCGCCGGGGGAACGGCTTCGCAGTGTAAGGGAGCTTGCGGTAGACGCGGGGGTAAACCCCAATACGATGCAGCGTGCTCTCAGTGAGCTTGAGCGGGAAGGGCTTATGTACAGCCAGCGCACCAGCGGCAGGTTTGTTACGGAGGACGAGAACGTTATAGCCCAGCTTAAGCAAGCGCTTGCCCGGAATATAATCACGGAGTTTTTAAATTCCATTCTGCCTCTGGGCTACACGGTGGAGGCGGTAATCAGTATGTTAAAGGAGAATAGTAAAAATGGCCATACTTGAATGTAAGTCACTTTCAAAAAATTACGGCAGGGTCACCGCCCTAAACGACCTTAATCTTTCCATTGAGCCTGGCAGGATTGTAGGGCTTCTGGGACCTAACGGCAGCGGAAAAACGACCCTTATAAAGCTGGCGAACGGGCTTCTTGTTCCGTCTTCCGGAGAAATTCTGATAGACGGGGAAAAGCCAGGCGCATATACAAAGAGCATTATTTCCTATCTGCCGGAACGGATTGCCATTCCCCTGTGGGCGAGCATACCGCAGCTTATAAGCTATTACAGCGATTTTTATAAGGATTTTGACGCCCAGGCAGCGGAAAATATGCTCAGTAACCTTAATATAGATATGAAAATGAGGGTAAAGGAAATGAGCAAGGGTACAAGGGAAAAGGTACAACTTGTGCTTGTAATGAGCCGAAAGGCAAAGCTCTATCTGCTTGACGAGCCTATCGGCGGCGTTGACCCGGCGACGCGGGACTATATTCTCTCTACAATTATCGGAAACTACAATCCCGAGGCTTCGGTAATTATCTCAACCCACCTTATTTCCGATGTGGAAAGCGTCCTTGACGAAGTAGTATTTATAAACGGAGGTCAGCTGGTGCTGAAAAGCTCTGTCGACGACATCAGGGAAAACAACGGTAAGAGCGTTGACGCTCTGTTCAGGGAGGTATTCAAATGTTAATCAAGCTTTTAAAGCACGAACTTCGTGCCACGTCAAGGATAATGCTGCCAGTTTTTGCGGCTGTCCTGGGAATTTCGGTTTTAGCCCATTTTTCAATCCAGAGTATGGAGTCAAACCAGTCCGGCATTGTAACGATTATTTCCGGAGTAATCATTGTCCTTTTTGCGGTGGGCATTATGTCACTTCCCATTGTGGCGGTGGTGCTGTCAATTAACCGTTTCCGCGCCAGCGTCCTGGGTGATGAGGGCTACCTTACAATGACACTACCTGTATCGGTTCATTCCGTACTGTGGTCAAAAATTCTTGTATCATCACTGTGGCTGATTTTAAGCGGCGCTGTTGTGTTCGCCTCGTGCTACATTCTGGCATTTGACTCCTCCGTTGTTCACTTTACTTTTGAATTTTTCGGTGAGAGCTTTGATCTTATGAAAAATTACCCCGGCACAACTGTTACCCTCATTGAGCTTATTGCCACCATCTTCCTCTCCCTTTGCGCCGGGACTCTTTCCTTCTACGCAGCCCTTGCTGTGGGTCACGGCTTTCCAAGGCACAAAATGGCATATTCTGTCGTTGTCTTTTTCGCCGTAAACTCAATCTTATCCGTCATATCCGGCATAGGCATGGAGTTTTTGGACGAAGTAGACTTTACACGATTCTTTTCAAGCAGAGGTCCCATTTACATTGCAAATATATTCCTGCTCTTTTTCATGCTCTACTTTGTCGTCACCGGAGCAATCTACTATATAATAGCGGTATATAATCTTAAGCACAGGCTTAACCTTGAGTGAGGTATTTTATGAAAAAATTTATTAAAGGCGCCATAATCGGGCTGATTTCCATTTTAGGCTTTGAGATACTCAAGAGAAATATGAACCGGTTAGGAAAGTAACAAAAGCGCAGCTTCCCATTTCGGAAAGCTGCGCTTTTATTTTCCTCAGTTTTTAAAAATTTCAAGGCTTTTGCGGTAGATTTTAATTGTAAGCAGCACGGACACTGCTGAGGAGACAGCCTCAGACACCGGAAACGCAAGCCACACTGTTCTTTCCGGGTCCGGTGAAAAAGCTGCCAGAATCATTGCCACAACGAAAATGCTGCCCGGCACCATGTTAAGACCGTAAGCCATGACGAAACTCAGCGCCCACATAATAATATCCAGAGCACCCATGGGGTAAATCTATCCGATAACAGTTACCCAGGCTGCGCCATTAATGAACATTCAGGAAAATCACAAAAAATTGAAAATCAATATTGGCATAACGCCCATTTTATTTTCTGGAGAATTAACTACATTCTTCATCAAATTATCTTTCCTTTGAAACTAGTTTTCTTTTTCCCTCATAGGCTCTGTCACATCAACCCCTTCAAAGCCCTCGCCTATTATTTCACTAACTGAAATCATAATGGCAAATGCCTTCGGGTCAACTTTTTTAATAATATCCTTCATCTCATATATCTGGTGCTTATCCACAACCACAATAAGGATATTGTTTCTGTCACCACGATACATTCCGTAGCTCGGCACCAGTGTAGAACCACGTCCCAGCTCATCGTCTATAACCTTTGCCAGCTCTTTCGGCTCAACGCTTGTGATAATTTGAAACATAAAGGCTCTGTTAAGTCCTCTTACAAGCTCGTCAAGAATAAACGCCGAAACCGCAATGGCAAAGCCGGAATAAATACCTGTCTCAATATCACCGAAAGCCAAAACGGAAAAAAGTACAATAACTGCGTCGCAAATCAGCAGAAAGCTTCCCAGACTCATTCTGCGGAACCTGGTTACAAGAAGCCTTGCAAGAAGATCTGTGCCGCTGCCTGAAATTCTTCCACGTATCATAACGTATGACGAAAATCCGAAAAGCGCTCCGCCGCATATGGCTGCCAGAAGCCTGTTATCCGTTAAGGTCGGCAAAAAATCCAGAACGTCAATCATAATCGACAGGGCAGCAGTGGATACGAGAGCTGAAAGAGTGTACCGTATCCCCTCTACGAAAAAAGACCATATAAATATTGGCACAGAAACAAAAAACACAATGGCTCCTACACTGAAAAACGGCATAAAGTGATTCACCACAAGCCCCAGTCCGCTGAAGCCGCCGGAGGATAGTTCATTTCCGGCAAGAAACAGGTCAAATGCCAGCGCAAAGCCCAAATTTCCAATTAAGAGATACCCGTATTCTCTGGGCGTCCCCAGTATTTTTTTAAGATTCATCTACTTTTTACCCCCAAAAAATAACGTCATTCGCTCCCTCCCGTAAAAAGCGGCGTTATATCCGCACAAAAAGAAAGGACCGATAAAAATCAGTCCTTTCAAAACTTAGTGTTAAAATGAAGTTTCTTTTATACGTTAAGTGTCTTGCGATAGCCGTCAAGCTCACGCTCATTACCGTAAACGAAGTGTCCCGGAATGATCTCACACCAGGTAGGTTTATCTACGCTGTAATCGTGAATGCTTGGGTCATACACAAAGAGCTTCTTTGCCTTCTCAATCTCAGGATCCGGAATAGGAACAGCTGAGAGCAGTGACTGGGTGTACGGGTGGAGCGGGTGACGGAAAATCTCCTCAGATTCTGCCAGCTCAACAATACGACCCTTACTGATAACCGCAATACGGTCAGAGAAAAAACGAACAACAGAAAGATCGTGGGCAACAAAGAGATAGGTAAGACCACGGGTCTTTTTAAGCTCGTTAAGAAGGTTCAGCACCTGTGCACGGATTGAAACATCAAGTGCGGAAATAGGCTCATCAGCAACAACAAACTCAGGCTGCATAATAAGCGCACGGGCAATACCAATACGCTGTCTCTGTCCGCCGGAGAACTCGTGAGGGAATCTGGAGGCAAACTCCGGGAGCAGTCCAACCTCGATGAGGGCGTCCTGAACCTTTTTCTCTCTGTCAGCCTCGTCCTTGTAAAGGTGGAAGTTGCGAAGTCCCTCGGAGATAATATAGTCAACCTTTGCACGCTCATTAAGGGAGGCCATAGGATCCTGGAACACCATCTGACAGCCCTGGATAACCTCACGGTCAAGACTCTTTGAGATCTTGCCGTTTATCTTGCGTCCCTTATAGAGGACCTCTCCCTTTGTAACAGGGTTAATACGGAGAATAGCTCTGCCGATAGTGGTCTTTCCGGAGCCGGACTCACCAACAAGCGCAAAAGTCTCTCCACGGTAAATATCAAAGTTAACATTATCAACAGCAACAAACTTTCTTCTGCCGTTACCAAATGCTACCTGCAAATTTCTGACCTGAATAAGAGCCTCTCTGTTTGGATCCTCGTGAGGAAGCACAACATCATCGGCATCAGCCTGATGCTTCATAATATCGGAAAGACGGCTGATACTTCTTGGTCTCTCAATCTTAGGTGCTCGTGGGTCAAGATACCAGGTCTTTACTCTGTGAGTAGGAGATACCTGGAAGAAAGGCGGCTCCTGAACAAAGTCTATTCCAAGAGCATGACGGTTACGGGGAGCAAAAGCGTCACCGTGAATCTCATTAAAGAGGTTTGGAGGAGTACCGTCAATGGTAGGAAGTTTTTCGCCCTTAACGCCCAACTGAGGCAGCGCGGAAAGCAGTGCCCAGGTGTAGGGATGCCATGCATTGTAGAAAATCTCATCGACCAAGCCAACTTCAACAATCTGACCGGCATACATAACCGCAACTCTGTCAGCCACGTGGGCAACAACGCCCAAATCGTGGGTTATGTAGATAATGGTCATGTGAAGCTCTTTCTGAAGGTTAGAGATAAGCTCAAGAATCTGAGCCTGGATAGTAACGTCCAGAGCGGTAGTTGGCTCGTCGCATATAAGAATCTCGGGGCGGCAGGCAACAGCGATAGCTATAACGACACGCTGTCTCATTCCGCCGGAGAACTCGTGGGGATACTGGTTATATCTTCTCTCAGGATCAGGGATACCAACAGCCTCGAGCATACGAAGTGCCTCTGCCTTAGCCTCGGCGCCCTTAAGCCCCTGGTTCAGCTCAATGGACTCCTGAATCTGAGGACCAATCTTTCTAAGTGGGTTCAGAGAGGTCATAGGATCCTGCATAACCATGGAAATCTTCTTACCACGGATCTCTCTCCACTGCTTCTCTGTTTTGAATGTGGCAAGGTCCATGCCATCATAGTTAATAGAGCCTGAGGTAATGGTTCCGTTCTTATCGGTCATGCCGATAAAGGCCTTTGTAAGCACTGATTTTCCGGAGCCGGACTCACCGACGATAGCCAGGGTCTCGCCCTTGTAAAGGTCAAGGGAAGCGCCTCTGATTGCGTTAAGCTTACGCTCACGGAGAACAAACTGTATGTGAAGGTCCTTAACGGACAGGATAGGTGTATTTTCCACTATTCTCACCTCGCTCCATTAAACGTGGTTTCTCGGGTCGCAAGCATCAGAGAATGCGTTACCCACAAGATAGAAGGTTATGGTTATAACTGAAACGATAGCCGCAGGGAATACAAGCAGGTGCGGGAAATCCATAAACCAGCTTCTTGCGTTACGCAGAAGAATTCCCAGTGACGGAGTGTTAATGTCAAGACCGAGGCCCAGATAAGACAGGGTGGTCTCAGCAGCGATGGTCCTCGGAATGGAAAGAGCCACACGGAGGATTATAACGCTTACAAGATAGGGCAGAATATTCTTTGTGAGCATGGTGCCGAGCCTTGTGCCAAGGCAGCGGGAAGCAAGGTTATACTCACGGTCTCTGTACATGATAACAAGGTTACGTACCTGCCTTGCCATACCCATCCAGCCGAAGGCTATAAGGGCCACGCACATGATAAAGAAGTTCTGACCAAGCATAAGTGCGATAAGGGTCATATAAATAATTGTAGGAACGTTTGTCATTATGTTGTAAAGCTCTGTGAAGAAACGGTCAAGCTTTCTGATATAACCCCAGATACAGCCCACGATAATACCAAGGAGCGCCTCACCAAGACCAACAAGGCTTGAAAGCTTAATGGAGGTCTGGGCGGAGTACCAAACCTGGCACCAGTAGTCACGACCAAGGTTATCTGTACCGAACCAGTACTCGCTGTTAGGTGTTATAAACATCTTGGAGTTATCAGGCTCAAGGGTCTGCCACTGATACTTGCCCATTGGCAGCGCGATAAACATCGCAAATACGAAAAGTACAAGGAACACGCAGCTGAATATAACAGCTGACTTTTTCTTAAGGAAGCTCTTCCATACTGCACCCCAGTATGAATACTCGGTGTAACCTGTGCGCTCTGCCTCTTCGGGTTTATACTCTACAAAGGAGAACAGCTCCTGCTCTGTCATCTTTTTTGTTGCGGTCTCTGGTGCGGCAGTAACCGCAGCCTCTTTCTTTGACTTTGCCATTAGCGTGACTCCCCCTTTCCGATAAATTTGATTCTGGGATCAAGAAGCATCATAAACATATCACCAAGGAATACGCCCATGGTGCCAAGGAATGCGTAGAACATAACAAGTGCCTGAACAACGTTTGTGTCATAACGACCGATTGCGTCAGTAAGCAGCGGTCCCATACCAGGAACAGAGTAGAAACGCTCTGCAAGCATTGAACCAGTCATAGTACCGAGAAGTGCACCCGGAACGCTCTGCGCCATAGGAACGAAAGCGTTTCTCAGAACGTGGCTGAACATTATCTTTCTGGTGGAGCAGCCCTTGACCTTAGCCAGCTTTATGTAATCCTTGT
>CALWYM010000108.1 GCA_944385775.1 uncultured Oscillospiraceae bacterium
GGATAAGGAAGCATAGCATGACTCATTTTAAAAAACGGCGCCGCAAAAAACACGTTTCACTTCTTCTTGTTGTTCTACTCGCCGTTATGTTCTACGACAGCAATTACCGCCTTACGGTGGCATCCTATACTCTCCCCTCCGAAAAGCTTCCAGAAGCCTTTGACGGCTTCAAGGTTGTAAGCCTTTCGGATCTTCACCTTGCGGAGTACGGTGAGGGTAACAGTAAGCTTTTTGAAATGGTCAGGGAGGAAAAGCCCGACATTATCGCAGTTATCGGTGATATAATAAACGGAAATCCCGATTCGGACGCGGCTACCATTGAGGCTGAAAAAAAATATGTAACAGAGGTTATCACCGCTCTTACGGAAATTGCGCCGGTTTATTTTGTATCCGGCAATCACGAATGGCCCTCGCCCTGGGTCCGTGAGCTTTTCCCACTTATTGAGGAGTGTGGCGCAAAGGTGCTCCGCAACGAGTATGAGGTCATTACAATAAACGGGCAGTCCATTGTAATTGCCGGTGCTGACGACCCTAACGGCCCCTACGACATGAAAACTCCCAGGGAACTGATGGCTGAAATCCGTGAAAATGAGGGGGATAAATACGTTCTTATGCTTTACCACCGAAATAACGCTCTTTCCCGGTGGGCTGATTTAGATGTTGACACAGTGCTTTCCGGGCACGGGCACGGCGGTCTTATAAGACTCCCCGTAGTGGGCGGTCTCATTGGTCCGGGAAAGGAATTTCTGCCCAAGTATTCAGGAGGCGTCTACCAGATGGACGGAACAAATATGGTAGTTTCCCGTGGGCTCGGCGGCGTAAAGCTTAGATTTTTAAATAATCCTCAGATAGTTTCCGTGACGCTGGAAAAATCTCCGGCATCACACTAAAAAGTGAGCATTTTTTCATTACCATCGTCATATAATAGTCTGCATATTATTTTTGAGGAGTGATGAAAAAATGGGAGACAGAGAATTTGAAACCTCCCGGCTGCCGGTTAAGCCCGATATTGACGAACTGATTTACGGCAGCTACTGGGCTGGGCCCAGCGACAGATAATGAGAAACAAATACATAAGACAGGATTTTGGGGGATAAGACAGATGATAGTAGAATTTGATGAATACAAACAGAAGTTATCCGACATGGATGACCAGTTTGAAACCCTTAAGTCGGCTCTTAAGCTAACTGAGGGTGAAAGGGAGCTTAAGGAGCTTCAGGCTGAAAGTGAGCAGGACGGATTTTGGAATGATATTTCCCATTCCAAAAAGGTCCAGCAGAGAATAAAGCAGCTTCAGAACAAAATCGACAGCTACAAAAAGCTGGAGAAAACCAGAGAGGATCTTCTGGCAATCTGCGAGATGGCAGTGGAGGAAAACGACGAAAGTCTCCTTCAGGAGCTTAAGGACGAGTACGATACATTTATGAAGGACTTTGAGTCCCTTCAGCTCTCCACCATGCTTTCCGGTGAGTACGATTCCAGCAGCGCCATACTCTCCTTCCACGCCGGCGCCGGCGGAACGGAGGCTCAGGACTGGACCAGTATGCTGTACCGTATGTACACGCGCTGGGCAGAGCGTCACGGTTTTAAGTACACAATTCTGGACTATCTTGACGGAGAAGAAGCCGGCATAAAGTCCGCCACAATTAAAATTGATGGTGAAAACGCTTACGGCTATCTTAAAAGTGAAAGCGGAATTCACAGGCTTGTGCGTATTTCTCCCTTTGACGCTTCCGGTCGACGCCACACATCTTTCGCTGCAGTGGAGGTCATGCCGGAGATTAACGATGATAACGAAATCGAGATTCGTGACGAGGATATTGAAATGCAGGTGTACCGCTCCTCCGGAGCAGGCGGTCAGAAAGTCAACAAGACCTCTTCCGCCGTACGTCTTATTCATAAGCCTACCGGCATTGTGGTTTCCTGCCAGGTGGAGCGCAGCCAGTTCCAGAACAGAGAGATGTGCATGACAATGCTTAGGGCAAGACTTGCCGAAATTAAAGAGCGTGAACATCTTGAGAAGATTGAGGATATTAAGGGCGTTCAGATGAAAATTGAATGGGGCAGCCAGATCCGATCCTATGTATTTATGCCCTATACCCTTGTGAAAGATCACCGTACGGGATATGAAACCGGAAATATTTCCTCCGTTATGGACGGCGATATTGACGGATTTATAAACGCATACCTTGCCATGAAGGCAAAAAGCTGATTTATAGCAAAAAAGGACGCCGGTTTTTTCCGGTGTCCTTTTTACTATTTCAATTCATTTTCCAGCGACGACAAAAGCTCGCATATCTTACGCTCCGCCTCGTTCATAACGGAGTCCATACTGTTAAGCTCCCCGGACGCCAAATTAAGCTCCCTTTTCAGGCTTGCCGTCCTTGATGTCACAAGTCCCTTTACAAGAAAGAAGCTTTCCTTAAGTTCCGTTGCTGCTTTAAGCGCTTCCGAAAGCTCCTCCCTGCGCTTTTCATTGAGCTCGGTCTTCGCGACCTCAAGCTCCTGCCTTAGCTGAGTAAGCTGAGACGCTGTTTCCTCCCGCTCCGATTCATAGCTTTTCCCCTGCTCCTCCATCTGAGACAGGCGTGCTTTAAGACTTTCGACTGTATCCTCAAGCTCACGAAGCTTTGCGTCAGCCTGGTCCAGTTCCTTTCTGAGCTGATTTTTCTCGCTATTTGTTTTTTCTATGTAGTTTATAACGTCCTGTCTATGGAAGCCGCCGAAAAGCTGACCCTTTATGGGAAATAAAACCTCAGTCATAATCCCTTACCCTTTCTAATGGATGGAACCAGTATAGCACATTTTTCTTATTTGTAAAAGACCCAATATTCTACTGTTTTTATTCTTTACTTTCAAGAAAAAATTTGGTATAATACCCTAGTTAAGGGAGAATAATTCCCTGAAAAATAAATCTTATATATGCGCCCGTAGCTCAGCTGGATAGAGTGTCAGACTCCGACTCTGAAGGTCGTGCGTTCGAGTCGCATCGGGCGTACCAAATGAAAAGACATCTGCAAAAGCAGATGTCTTTTCATTTTTTATCAGTAACCGCTTTCGTTTTATTCAAAAATATTCTCCGGATCAATGGAGACGAAGTTTCTGCCCTTTCTCAGAGTTACACGATTTCCCTTTGAAAGTCCGAAGTTTGTGTTGCTGTCTCCTGCGCTCTCCCTGGTGAGGGGAACGGACTGTCCCCAAAAGCTTGGCACCTGACAGGGATTAACTACGCCGGATACTGCATCCTCGAGAATTGATATTGCCGTGGGCAAGCAGTCCTCGTCTAGTGGCGCGCCCAGCGCCCTGAAATCATGGTGACCGTTATATATACGGTCGTACTTATCCCCCAGGTCTCTCATTCTCTTTAAATATCTCAGGGTTTTCTCTACCGGCTCCGCACTGACTCCCAGGTTAAAATTAAGGGCGTCGCCGCAGAAAAGCGTCCTTGTCATTGAATCAAGGAATATCATTTCCCCTGGAGAGTGACCGGGACACTCATAAGCGGTAACGATCCTGCCTCCGCCCAGATCAAACTCCATTTTGTCCGTAAGGTCATGTATTTCCGGCATTGCTTCATCATGGGGATCCCTCAGGTCCTCGTTTATGTCAAAGGGATAAAGATTAAACATTGTGTATGGGGCACCAAGACACCCCTTTTGGCGGCAGGCAATCCTCTCCGTATCCCATCTTCTTCTGTCAACGCTCTGAGGAATTGGCGCCTTTGCGTCCTTTGGATTTATATAAATCTCGTCAAACTGCCGCGCATTTCCGGTGTGATCCACATGACCATGGGATATTACACAGACAAGGGGCTTATCCGTAATCATCTCGATTGCTCCACGGAGGTCCCCTATACCCATGCCGCAGTCTATTACCATTGCTTTCTCCGTACCCACCAGCAGGAAAATGCTGGCGCAGTCAAATTCGTCTATCTCCCACGTATCCTTTTTAAACTGTACCATGGGAAAAAGCTTCGTCAATGCCATAACTGTTATACCTCGCTTTCGCTGTACTCGGCAGTGATTTTCCACAACCGGCTATGTACTTTATATTTTAAATGGTGACAAAATATTTGTCAAACACAATATACTATATCCTAACAAAAGCGCTGTTAATTTTTCCACCACAATATAAATACCTCATTATTGACCGCTTCCGATAAATTAAGCACAGTAACCAAATAATACCCTGAAAGTTACGGAAAAAAATCGGCAGCCGGACGATTTACACCGGGATAAAAGGAGTATATAATCACCTGTACATATGAGATTAATGTTATGTTAAGGACGGTGTACTATGGCAAATGAAAAGGATTTGACAAAGGGCTTTCTGCCACGTCAGATTTTACTGTTCAGCCTTCCCCTAATGCTGACCAATCTTCTTCAGGTGCTTTTCAATATGGCGGACATCGCGGTTGTGGGTCGGTTTGCAGGAACCGAAGCACTGGGCTCTGTGGGCTCTACCACAATACTGGTTACCCTTTTTACAGGACTTTTCATCGGTCTTGGAGGCGGAGTAAACGTAACTGCCGCAAACTACATAGGGGCACGGCGAAACGATGATGTGAAAGAGACGGTAAATACAGGTTTTCTCATATCGCTTATTTTCGGGTTTATAATATTTATAGCGGCTTTTTCACTTACTCCCGCTCTCTTGGGACTTATGGGCACAAGACCTGAGCTTATTGACGGCGCAGTTTTGTATCTGCGAATTTATCTTTTAGGTTCCCCCGCTTTGGCAGTATATAACTTTGGAAACGGTATCTTATCTGCTGCCGGGGACACAAAAAAACCTCTTATAATCATGGCAGTCGCCGGCGGCATAAACATTGCCCTGAACCTGTTTACAGTTATATCCCTTCATATGGGAGTTGCCGGGGTAGCCATTGCCAGCGCAGTGTCCCAATATTTTTCTGCCGTCGCGGTTGTCTATGTGCTGACAAGACCAAGTTCTCCGTGCCGTCTCACAGTTAAGGGCGCAAAAATTGACAGGGCAAAGGCAGCTCAGATTCTCCGCATGGGTATTCCGGCAGGGCTTCAGAACGCTATTTTTGCCACTGCTAATCTATTTGTCCAGGCGGGCGTCAATACATTTTCCACCATCGTAGTATCCGGAAACTCCGCCGCTGCCAACGCCGACGGTCTTGTCTTTGATGTTATGGCCGCATTTTACACTGCCGCAGCCAGCTTTATGGGGCAAAACTACGGCGCTAAAAATCGTGACCGTGTTATAAAAAGCTACTTTATAAGCCTTGCATACTCCTTTGGCGCGGGACTGATTCTGGGCGTTTCCCTGGCAGTTTTCGGAAGACAGTTTCTTTCTCTCTTTACCGATGACCCCATGGTTGTAAATGCAGGTCTTGAAAGACTCACCGTTATGAGTTTTTCGTACTGCATAAGCGCTCTTATGGACTGCACTATTGCCGCCTCCCGCGGTCTCGGCTCCGCCATTGTTCCGACTATAATCGTAATTCTCGGCTCCTGCGTTTTCAGAATTATCTGGATATACACAGTGTTCCCCATTTTCGGCACCATAACTTCAATATACGCCCTGTACGTTTTCTCATGGAGCATTACTGCTGTGGCTGAAATTATTCACTTCACGGGAGTTTATCGAAAAGCTTTTCCGAAAACGGCATAATAAAAACCGCCCTCAGGTACATACCTGAAGGCGGTGATTTTTTATTTAAGGAAGCCGTTTACAATCTGCTCCTCCGCTTCCTCAGCGGTGAGACCCAGCGTCATAAGCTTTACAAGCTGTTCCCCGGCTATTTTCCCGATTGCCGCCTCATGGATAAGAGCGGCGTCTATATTGTTTGCCTCAAGCTGAGGTATTGCCAAAATTTTGGCGTTCCCCATTATAATTGCGTCGCACTCGGTATGACCGGAGCACGGAGCATTGCCCACGATTCTGGAATCAAACTTCTGGAAGGAGTTATCCTTCGCAACAGAACGTGACACAATATCCGCACTTGCACCCTCACCGTTAAGGTTGGCAACATAAATGCTCTCCGCATACTGGTCACCATGGGTCATAAGTCTCTCTCTTACAAGAAGCTTTGCCCCTGCCTTAAGCTCTGCCTTGTTTGTGCGGACGGTGGAGTCAACACCCTTTATCTGGACCATTTCCATCTCCATGGTGCTGTTTTCCTCCATATAAACCTCAGTTCCCGGGTTTAAAAGACGCTTTCCCGTGCCGTCGCCCTCGCCATAATGCTTTTCAATATAGCGAACATGGGAGCCCTTGCCCACATAGAAACGGTGGATACCGTCATGCTCACTATCCTGATTTCCGCAGTTTGATATTCCGCAGCCTGCCACAATGGTCACATCACAGTCCTCACCGATATGGAAATCGTTATACACAAGCTCCTTAAGTCCTGACTTGCTCAGTACCACCGGGATATGGACGCTTTCATTTTTGGTGCCGTCCTTTATATATATATCAATTCCCGAAACATCTGTTTTTGAAACTATGTCTATATTTGCAGTTGTGGCTCTGGAGGCAAGCTCACCGTTTGTACGGATATTGTACGCTCCCTCCGGAACGGAGTGGAGATCGGCAATCTCCCTGAGAAGCCTTCTCTGAATCTCGTCTATCATTTATTCTTCACCTCCGTTAAAAGCTGAGCACAGTCCCACGGCGGAAGAGGTACCCAAAAGCTTGGGCAGTATCTCGTCCTTCGGTCCCCGGCTTGTGACGGTGCCGTCCGCGATGACTACTATCTCATCGGCTATGTTAAGTATCCTCTCCTGATGGGAGATAATAAGAATACTCCCATCAGTAACCTCTCTCATGTGCTCAAATACACGTATCAGATTCTGGAAGCTCCACAAATCTATACCTGCCTCCGGCTCGTCAAATACAGAAAGCTTTGTGCCTCTTGCCAGCACCTGGGCGATCTCAATTCTCTTAAGCTCGCCGCCGGAAAGGCTTCCGTTGACCTCGCGGTTAATATAATCCCTGGCGCAAAGCCCCACCTCGGAAAGATACTGGCAGGCGTCCGCCGGAGAAAGCTGCTTTCTGGCAGCAAGGCGGATAAGGTCAAGAACCTGTATTCCCTTAAACCTTACCGGCTGCTGAAACGCAAAGCTTATTCCCATTTTCGCCCGCTCAGTCACGTTTGAATCGGTTATATCCTTTCCGTCAAAGTATATCCGTCCGCTGGTAGGCTTTTCAATGCCCATAATGAGCTTAGCCAAGGTGGATTTGCCGCCGCCGTTAGGACCGGTAACTACCACAAATTTTCCGTCCTCCATTTCAAGGGAGACGTCATGTATTATCTCCTTCCGACCCTGCTCAGAAGGTACGTTAAAGGAGATGTGTTCAAGCTTTAGCATATATTTCTCCTGTTCAACTTTTTATTGTAGTATTTCCTACGTGAACATATTAACACATATCAGAGAAATTAACAAGAGTCTTTATTATTAACTTTTATCCGTAGACGATGCTATAATACTCCCTCGCAGAGATCCGACCGAGCCTGTATGCCAGGAGGGGATTTCTCAAAGCCCATGTCCGCTCCATATTATTTATCTGCTCGTCAGTGTAGCCCAGGGCTCCATAGCCGGAGAAATCACCGTATTCCGAAAGTATCTCGGCATTTTCGGCAGCTCTTTTGTAAGCGTCGGCTGCAGCGTCTCCGGAAAGCTCGCGACTGTCAAGAAGGGCGCTGTATGCTCTGTAATTTTCATCAGCCTGGTCTCTTGACGTGCTCACCCTGCTTTCCGCCGCTTTACGGTATTCCTCCAGAAGCTCCGCTGCCTTGTCTCGCTCACCCTCGCTGCGAAGAGATGCTACCTCGGCGTTATACTTTTCCTTAAGGGAGCTTATCCTGCTATCAAGATCCCTTTCAGCTGCCGCCTGGTCCTCTCTCAAATCACCCATTGCCGCCTGAAAAGCAGAGTTTCTGCTCAGCTCAATCTGGGTTCCAGCCCCGGATGAAAGACCGCTGGCAGCGGCCGTTTCGTTGAGGCTTAGCTTTGACCTCTGGTTTTCCGCCTCGGTGGCATTTAACATATCGCGGTAGTTCTCCTTAATTGCCGCCCTTTCATTTTCAAGAGCCTGGCTCGTTCCGGCATAGCTGGCGCGAAGCGCATAAAGAGAAGCCTCAGTAGCTCTGTTGTAAGCGTCCTCCGCGGCTTTCACCTGGGGCTGGTAGCTCTCCATTCTGCCCGGCTCATAGCCGCTTTCTCCATAGAGCCCTATATATTGACCGCCGTCGCCGCCGCCTGAATAGCCTGCGGCGGCGCGGACGCTTTCAGCGGCACGGTGGGCGCTTGCCATGCCTGCTTCACTTCCTGATTCCCTCGCCTTTTCGTATGCGTCCTTGTAAACCTGAATCTGCTTTTTCTGTCTGTCGTCCAGTAATGTGTCATCGTAAATTGACAGCCTGCTTTTTGCCATACTTTTCCCCCTTAAGTTTCCTTTGTAGCCTGTGTTCCAAAGTAAAATGCGATTATCACAGTGTAGATTGTCAGAAAGTCCTTATTTACACTTCCCACTGCGGAAAGATAGCTGAAAACCAGGGTAAGAATTACCGTGACAATGCTTTTTACACTTAGAAGCTTTAGTAAACGTTCACTTATCAAGCGCCTTCACCGCCCTTTCCGCCATCACCATAACATCCTCTCTTGTGGCGAAATCCATAGGTCTTGTGCCGTCCGTTATACCGTGAAGCGCAGCCTCTGCCGCTTCCTTTTCCGCCCACGCGGAGCACTTCTTTTCAGAAAGCTCACCGCGGTACTTTTCCATACTCTCCTTAAAAAGCTTATAAAACTCGTTAAAATCCATCTTTTCCTCCTCAAAATCCCATCTTATAAAACTACTTACCTGTTTTTTGGTCCTGCTTCGCCGCATAACCTCTCCAAAATCGTTTCCGACAGCCGTATTTCCCTCTATTGCCGTAAAGCTGTCACCATTTACGGTTTCCACTATACCGGTGTGACCAAAGGTATAGATTGCGATGTCACCCGGCTCCGGCTCCGTTTTGACGTTTTTCGGCTGCCACGTTTTGTAGTAGCTTAAAAGCGCGGAGCATGACGCCGTTTTAAGGGGCAGAGGGTTTCCCAGCGTGTAAAACAGCCACTGGACAAATGCCATGCACCATGGGTACTCGCTGCCCTCCACCTCCCTTCCGTAATACCAGGTGTTGTACTTTATATTGTTGGAGCCCGGCGGGCTCTCATTATTGCCCAGCTCTCTCCGGGCAAGAGTTAAAAGCTCATTTACCGTCATAGGAAACCTTCCTCTCCAATTCTTCAATACGGCGGCTTGCCGCCGATAATTTTTCCTCCAGAACCGGGATACGGCGGGCAAAGTCATTATGCTCATGGACCTCTCTCGTCAGCTCCGTAAGCTTTGTATCCGTCACCGCCTGTGCCCGGCTGAGGCTCTGCTCCACTCTATGAAGCTGCGCAAAACTTGTTACAAACACTCCCGCCAGCGTCAGCCCTCCTGTTATAAGCGCCGAAATCACAGTGTCAGTCACTGCTCCACCCCCAGAACTATTACCTCCATGGTTACCATACCGGGGGAAATTATGGCGTCGTTTGGCAGATTTACCTTAAGGGCTGTTGTGCCGGCAGGCAGCGCGGTCTCGTAGCTTGTGTAGTAGTTGACCCATATGAGCTCCGTCTCGCCGCCGGAATTTACAGCTAAATACTGAATCCACACATTACCCGTAGTGTCAAGGCAGCCGTCATGGCTGATACGAATAATTACTCTGTCGCTCTGGCTCACCTGGGAGACATCTACGGTAATGTAATTTGCCGTGCCTGTCGTCACAGCCTTTGAGGATGTCAGTTTATATGTTCCGCCAACGACAGAACCGGTCAGACCGCTTACTGTGGCCTGAAGCTCAGTTACTGACTGGGAAAGGCTTTCAAGGCTGTCCATAACATTTTCCGGCATAAGCAGGCTGTCAAGCCGCTTGTAGGCATACTCAACAAGGGAAATATGGTAACTTCCGGAGGGAAGCCATGCAAAAACGTGACCCTGCTGAAAATCTATCCAAACCGTGTAGCCTCCCATAACTCCCATGGTAACGCCTCCATCCGGAGTTGAGGTGGGCTCGCACCATACCGGGGTATCGTTTACTGTAAGACAGTATATATGCTCCAGACGCCACCAGCCGAAGCCCTCAGGCATGGCTCCCAAATCAGTATTACCGTCAGATGAAACGGTAAACTCTCCGTTTACAAGCTCCGCCGTTTTTTCAAGGCGGCAGGGCACCTGGGAAAGGCTGTTGTAATCCAGCATTCCCTTTTTTGTAGTTATAACAGCGCTTTCCGGCAAAAGCAGCTCGTCAAGCGTCTTGACCTCATATTCTCTGAGACTGAGAGTGTATTCCTTTGGAACGGAGCACTCCATGTATATGTAGTGACAGCTATCCTCTTCACTCCATGTCCTGTAAATGCGGAGATAAATGCCGTCGGTATTTATCATAAGATCCGTTCCGGTACCCTTTAAAATGTACCGCTCATTTTGGATTTCCAGAATATATGTGCGGCTTGTCTCAAAGTTGCCCATGACCCATTTGCCCATAGGAAGGGTGGCTATAAGAATGGGAGAATTGGGAGAGCTTACCGTAAAGGTTCCCTCGGCCAGGGTCACCGTTTCCATAGCCTTTCCAGGCAAATCCTCAAGGGCGTTGTAGCTTATCCCCACGGAACCGAAGGGGTCAGCCTTTCCCTTTATTCTTTCGCACTGACCTGCGTCAAGATAGGAGGAAAAAAGATCTTCCGGCACATAGTAGCCGTAAATTTCCAAAGGAGCTCCGGAAAGAAGCCGCGGCTCTGTAATAAACGCCTCGTGGCAGTAATCGTCATAGCTTCCGCTTTGCTGATAGTCTGACCAGGAGGTTCGCATATCCTGTCCCATGGTGCACTCCAAAAGACCACTGTGCTCGGGGTTTTTTATCCAGACCTTGCCGTAGCCCACATTACAGCCCGGCAGATTTTCCTGCCAGTCAAGCTCACTGGGCGCCTGGGGTGTCCAGGCATGAAGGTTGGTTTTTGTAACCGCACCTCCATTTTCACGGTAAAACATCAGCGTTTTCGGAAGCCTGATTTCCACCCAGTCACCTAAATCAGCGTAATACTGGCTCGTGTCTACCGGGAGTGTCTCCTCGCCGGTGTAGTCGGAATAGAGGAAATATCCATGCTCCAGTCCTCCAGGAGATGACCTGTGCCAGCTGTAATCTCCGCTGTAGGTGTACCCGGCGGAGGTATTTTTTGAAAAACAGACGGTAACCTCATCGGGAAAGTCCTCTTCCTCTACTGTGGGACTAATCCAGAACCATGTGTTTATCGCCTTTCTCCTGGAATCCACGGCGTATTGGCAAATTGGACTGATTCTGCCCTCAGTTGGGGAGGAAATCTCCTCCTCCAGTCTTTTTGACTTTGCAGCCTCCACCCAGTGCATACTGCGCCACGCCGGACTTTGAAAATTAACAGGATCAGCCCAGCCGAAATTCAGATTACGAAGCCTTTTGCTTGTGCCACTCATTAAGTAGTAGAGAACTCCGCCCTGCCATTCCCTTATCCACACACGTCCGACGCCGTATAGGGCTTTTATCCCCTCTGCCACCTGCTGGCTTACAACATAGTCTCCTTCAGGCAGATAGAGAACTCCGTCGCAGGCTGCTATGGTCTTTAAAAACGCCAAACTGTCGTCTGTTGCCGGGGTTGAAAGCTCGTTATCCGCCACAGTAAATTCCACGACCTTGTCCCCCACTGCCGGAGCGCCGTGGGTGAACTGTCCCTGCTTTCCGGTGTACATGGGATAGGGCTTCACATCACTGAGTCTTATCTCATTTTTTCCCGGTGCAGCACTATTCTCCACAACAGTAAGAGGCGTTACGTACTGGCTCTCCCCCAGCTCAGGGTAAAACTGATCCCTTATATACGGCGCGTGCTGGACCTTGGTGACAAGAATCTTGTAGTGCCCTACAAGGTATTCGCCCCAGCTTTTTTCCATAAAATAACCGAGCATCTCATGGTGAATTGCGTCGCCTACGGCCCCATAGCTTTTTACGTTTCCTGCCATAACGCCGCCAAGGCTTTCAAGCGCCACATACTTTACATCTCCAACTCCAGCTGATACGGCAGGCGCTCCCATAACTCCGGCTGAAACGACAGGCGGTCCCATAAGATGTGCCGTTATCTTCTGAGCCATTAAATCACCTCCCTGCTGAGAGCCGGTCTTACCTCTATATAAATTTTATCCTTAACTCCTATGACGCTGCCTCCCGTAAGCTTTACCCTTATGTCAAGCTCCGCCGCCCGGTCAGGTCTCAGCTTCAGCGTCTCCTGCTGATAAAGGGGCAAAAGAAAGCAGCCCTCGTCTGAGTCGTACTCCACCTCTTCGGGGTACTCCTTTCTGATATTCTCCAGTTTGAACTCCACCTTCTGGCAGTCAGAACCCTGAAGGGCAGTGCCGTTAAGCTCAAGAATAACAGGTATGGCGTACTCGTCGCCCTGCTTTATGGAACGATACATTTTTCTCTCTCCTTGTCATTCAAAACTATCTTACCCTTCCTCCGTTTTCCACCTCAATCTCCATTTCCACAACGGTGCAGCCGGCGGAGGGAGAGTCACTTTTCAGCAAAAGCTTCATGTAGGTAAACTTTCCCGGACGTAGCCGGAGCTTTCTTGCCTTTGCGATGGGCTGCTTTTGACTGCTTGCCTCGTAGTCGAGGAATGTTTGCTGTCTGTCCGTAGTGCAGGTCATGGAAAGGGAGGAATTTTCCCCTGCCTTTACACCTAAAACAACGCCGCGGCAGTACTTTCTCATACCTGGCTCACCAAAGCTCATAGCTCCCGATTCCCACCTGCAGCTTATGCTATCGCCGTCATCGC
This sequence comes from uncultured Oscillospiraceae bacterium, assembly GCA_944385775.1. Lineage (GTDB taxonomy): Bacteria > Bacillota > Clostridia > Oscillospirales > Oscillospiraceae > RUG626. The sequence continues at coordinate 12,861 of CALWYM010000108.1, forward strand.
TTAAATACTCACTTGAAAAATGACGGAGAAGTCCGTCGTTTCCGCCAAGATATACTCCGTCACGATAGTTCACCATGGAAAGGGCGTTAAAGCCGGTATATATGTACCAGACGTCACCCTCAGTGTTGTTTACAAGGGCAGTACCGTCGTAAACAAGGTAGTACTCGCCGTTTATCTTGTCGTAGTACGCAAGGGTGTCCTCAAGTTCAAAGCTTTCCAGTGTTTTCTTCACACGCTGGGAAATGGGCTGGGCGTTTTTGTCATCAGAAGTAAGGTTTCCGCTGGATGCCGTGCTGCGCCACTGTATAACGCTGCGACCGTCCAGGGTTCTGGGTCTGTTCTCTACAAGGCAGGCCTTGCCGTAGGCGCAGCAGCCCATGTCTCTGTTGACCGGCGTTATGTAAAAGCCTGCCGTGGCAGTACCATCAGCCAGATATATGGTGTCATAGGCAATGCTCCATGCGCTGTCAAGCTTAAAGCAGATGAGCCGTCCGTAGTGACGTATCATTGCCGTAATGGGCGTATTCTCATCGCCTACAAGACAGCTTGAAAGCTCCGGGAAGTAGTCTGCCCTCGGTCGTCCCTCGTAGTCAAGACCGGAATAGAGGCACTGGTTAGACCCGTCGCCATAGATAAACACCCTTGAATCCTGAGGACCGTTATAAAGCTCCGAATACCTCATTTTTTCCACAGTGCTTCGCCTGCTTTCGGGAAAGGTCCAGCCTATCTCAATGGTGTCAATCCCCTCGATGGGAGCAGATGTGAATGTAACAGTGCCGTTTTCCAGATCTTCCGTCCAGTCCGAAATATTCTCACCGGTCACAGTGCTTTTGACATAGTCAATACTTTTAATGCCCTTTTCAGGCAGGGTGAAAACCGTCGCCGTACCGTCAGGGGAAAACCATGCTCTTCTCATTCCGTTTAGCCTGTTTATCTGCTCCAGGGTCGTGCCTCCGCCTTCCGGCGGAACGGTTACCGCTACAAGAGGTCTGTAACCCTCTACCGTCTCCATGGTTTTTCCGTCCCAAACCTTGTACTCACTGCCGTTTAGTATGTAGAGCTTTCCCTCAAAGCCGAACATATGGACGCTTTTTGAGGTGTCAAGCTCTCCGCAGGAATTTTTCTCCCACTGGTCGCCTTCCCCGAAAAGCTCCCATACATGACCGTTGCAGGCGGCGCACAGGACCTCCCTTCCCCCCACGAATCCACTCCACAACGTCCTGACCCCGGTATCTCCGGAAGAGTTGCTCTCAACTCCCATTGGCTGAAACTGCCATGTCCAGGTTTCCTCACGAAGCTCAGTTGTGGTAATGTGAAGCCCCCAGAGCTTTTCATATCC
>CALWYM010000109.1 GCA_944385775.1 uncultured Oscillospiraceae bacterium
CAAGGAAACTGATTGGTACTATGACGCCATCGGGCTTCTCACAGCTGCGGGAATTATGGATTATCACGGTAGCCGCGTGGGACCCAAGGCATATATGTCAAGAGGTCAGTTTGCCGCTGTCATATCAAGATTTTACCCCGATTCCGTTATAAGCCCTAAATCCACCTTTACCGACGTTACTGAGGATACCCCTTTCCGTGATGAGATAGTAAAGGTATATGAGCTGGGCATTATGAACGGCGTCGGTGATGGAAAGTTTAACCCGGACGACACGATTACAAGAGCCCAGGTAGTCTCCGTTTTAAACAGGATAACAGGCAGAGGTTCTCAGAACGATTACACCGGGACCATTGTGTTCCCCATGTACAGCGACGTACCCAACACTCACTGGGCATATACAGCCATAATGGAGGCGTCCCTGAGTCATGACTATACCCTGGAAAATCAGACTTCGGAAACATGGACACAGGTTGACACAACTCCTATTCAGCGTGAGCCTGGAATTTATTTCGTAGGCTTCGACTATTATTACATAGATGGAGAAACCGGTCTTCCCGTAACCGATACCACCGTGGGAACACTTCAGTTCGGCGATGACGGTCGATATACCAGCGGCGACGAGGAAATAGACGGCTACGTTATGGACACTCTTACAGACCTTTACAATGCGGGAAAGCTTACCGATGAGCAGACCCAGTTTGAAAAGCTCCGCGTGGTGTATAATTATGTCCGTGACAACTTTAAGTACCTTAAACGAAACTACTATAAAACAGGCGAAACAGGCTGGGCGCTGGAGGAGGCGCGGAAGATGTTTGAAACAGGTCGCGGCAACTGCTACTGCTACGCCGCGGTGTTCTACTATCTCTCCCGTCAGCTTGGCTATGATAACGAGATTATAAGCGGCGGCGTGGGTCACAGTCTGTCGCCCCACGGCTGGGTGGAAATCGAGTTTGACGGAACTGTTTATATTTTTGACACTGAGCTTGAGATGTCGTATAGGAAAAAGGGCGTTTACTATTACGACTTTTTCAAGATGAGTTACAGCTCCGTTCCGTGGCCATACGTGAAGTAAACCTTTTCGGGGAGCCTCCGCAGGGTGGCTCCCTGATTCTACCAAGGCGACAGTTTTGGCAGACACTTAATTTGGAGGAAAAACATAATGACTAAGCTGGCAAAATGCCTGGTAGCTTTGGGACTTCTTGGAGTTCTTATACTGCTTTTGGTATTTTTCCTATTTATTCAGCCCTTTATCGGGGCTGAAACCAGAATGACCGGTGATATTATCATTACGGAGCTGTCCGGCGGTCAGTTTAATATCCAATGGGAACCGGCAGCTGGAGCTGACGCTTACCTTCTGGAGCTTTTTGACGGGGACGGAAACCAAATCTACACCTCCCGATATATCGACACGGAGTGCACTCTCCCAGATGACCTTGACTTCTCTTCCGGAGAAATCACGATTAAAGTCACATCGGAACGGGATTATAAAACAATTCTGTCCTCAAAAACAAGAGCCGGCGGAAGTCCCCGCCGGGTAACGGTAAATCTCAGTGCTCCACCTGTACTTAAAAACACCACATATCATGTGGACGTGGATACTAAAACTGTTACTTTTAACTGGCAAAATGAAAATAATACAAGATATAACCTGTATTACTCCATTAACGGCAGCGGTCTTACAATGTTTAAAAGCTCCGACTCCGGTCAGTGTATCGTTACATTCGGAAACGGTGATGACCTTGCCGTACCAAAGCTTGATGAGGCGGTTACAATCTACTTCTCCGCAGAATATGTAGGAGAGGGCTATACCTTCTGTGGGCGAACCTATGAGTCTGTCACCTTTGTAAGAGACGACCTTCTGGGCACAAATCTTAACCTTCAGTGCACCGATTTAGGGGATAATTCCTACATACTGACCTGGGAGGAGACGAAAGGCGACCACTACGAGGTTCAGGAGCGCACAAGCCAAAACGGTCAGTGGCAAACGGTGGCACAGTACGGAATATATGACGTGCTGTCTTTCTCCACCGGTCATCTCGATCCATTTACAACCTACTACCTGAGGGTTGTAGCGTACGGCAACGAGACTATCGACGACACTCCGTTCTCAGCCTATCCCGGTGAAGTTACCCTTGAGACAAAGGAAAGCACTATATTCGCCACTATCTGGCCTACGGAGGATTTGGAAATTTACTCTGACGTTGCCAAAACCGATACCATCGGAACGGCAAAGGCGGGAAAAGCCTACTGCGTTGTGGAAGAAATTTCCGAGCTTGCCCTTTTCCGTATCTACACGGAAAAAGGCTACGGTTATATTGATTCTAACCGCGTTATGATAAACCTGCCAGACTACATCGGAAATCTTGTCTCCTACGACATTGTAAACAGCTATTCCGCCCTTTACACGGTTCACGGCTACGGAATTCCTGAGATAACGGGCACCGTTATTGTGGGCTATGAAAATGTTCTGAACAACACCGGGTATCTGGCGCCGTTTTTGTACCCCTCGGCAAAGAAAATGCTCTCCGCCGCTCTTGCCATGGCGGAGGACGGCTATCGGCTGAAGCTTTATGACACATTCAGACCGTACGAGGCAACAAGGTTCCTGTATGATCAGACAAATTCCATTATAAACGACCCTGTACCCGACGCGTACTTCGCGGATATGACCGAAGTGCCCTGGCTTGACGATGACTCTGAAAATGGCGAAACGACTCCTGAATCCGAAGCTCCGGCGGAGGAAACCCAGTCAGAGGGAGAGGGTACTGAAACCGGGGAAACCGCGGAAACAGAGACTGAGCCGGAGGAGCCTCCGGAGACTTATCTCTCTGTTATGACTAACGGAAGTTATTCCCTGTCGGCGTTTCTTGCCAAAAACGGCTCCATGCACAATCTTGGCGTTGCCGCGGATCTGACCCTTGAAACTATTGACACCAGAACGGAGCTTGAAATGCAGACTCCCATGCATGACCTTAGCTGGAACGCTATTGTTGCAAAAAATAACGCCAATGCCAACCTTCTGGCACGGTATATGACCGAAGCCGGCTTTGGCACCCTGTCCAGTGAGTGGTGGCACTTCCAGGATAACGACAGCCGTAAACTGTATGATATTCAGCGGCTGACGGACGGAGTTTCCGTTGAGGGCTGGAAGGTAGATGATTCCGGAATACGTTACAGACGTGCCGACGGCTCCTATATTTCCCAGGGTACCCACACCATAAACGGTACAAAATACGTTTTTGACTATAACGGCTATCTGGAAACGGAAAATTGATATTCTTTCAACGCAAAAAGAAAGCGTCAAACCTTTTTGGCTTGACGCTTTCCTTATTCTTTTATACAGGCGGAAAAGTGACCGCCGCCCAAATCTCTGAAAGACGGTCTTTCACCGCCGCACTCCTCCCCTGCTACGGGGCACCGGAGCCTGTACGGGCAGCCTCGGTTGACGCTGCCCTCGGGAAAAGCAATGATCCTGCTCTCCCGGCTTGCCGCCTTCCTTGGGTCGGCAACTGGTACGGCACGGAGTAGCTCCCTTGTATATGGATGCGCCGGGTGCTTTGCTATTTCCTCACAGCTTCCCAGCTCCATAAGCTGTCCCTGATACATTACACCTATCTCATCGGAAAGGTGCATTACTACGGAAAGGTCATGGGATATGAAAAGATATGAAAGCTCCCGCTCCTGCCGAAGATCGATGAGCATATTTACAATCTGCGCCTGATAGCTTACGTCAAGAGCGCTTACGGGCTCGTCGCAAACCACAAATTCCGGCTCCATTGCAAGTGCCCTTGCAATGCCGATTCTCTGCTGCTGACCGCCGGAAAATTCACCGGGATAGCGGAATGCGTCCTCGCTGTTCAGACCAACCCTTAATAAAAGCTCCCTGGAAAGCTCCACCGCTTCCCTTTTCGTCTTTAAAAGCTTATAGGCTTTCGGTCCCTCGCTTATAATCTTCCACACGGGAAAAGACGGGTCAAGAGAGCCTGCCGGACTTTGAAACACTATCTGCATTTTTCTGCGGTAGGGTCTCATATTGCCCTTTGTAATGTCCTTTCCCTCAAAAAATATGCTGCCGCTGTCCGGCTCTGTAAGGCGCAATACGGCTCTGCCGGTGGTGGTCTTGCCGCTTCCGCTTTCCCCTACAAGACCAAGGGTTTTGCCTTTTTCAATGGAAAAGCTCACATCGTCCACCGCCCGCACGGGCTGTCCCTTAGACGTACGTGCAGGGTAAGTCTTTATAAGGTTTTCCACTCTTAGAAGCTCATTACTCACCCTTTCTGCCCTCCTGTCTCGCCAAATGGCACCAGACACCGTGTCCTCCGCCCATATCCTGACGCTTCGGTATCTCAGTTTTGCAAATCCCGGTACAATCCGGGCACCGGGGCGCAAATACACAGCCTGACGGAGGAGCAAACGGGTCATTTGGCGTACCGGATATGGTCTTTAACCTTCTGCCTGCCCCCGGTTCCAAATCCGGTATTGCCTCAAGAAGTCCCCTAGTATAGGGATGACCCGGCGAATAAAATATATCCTCGGACAACCCCTCCTCCACTATCATGCCGCCGTACATTACGGAAACCCTGTTACATATCCTTGCCACAATCCCAAAGTTATGGGTGATAAAAAGCATTGCCATATGGTTTTCACGGCAGGTTTTGGTTAGAAGCTCCAGAATCTGGTCCTGAATCGTAACATCAAGGGCGGTTGTGGGCTCGTCTGCTATAAGAAGCTTCGGCTGGGTGGAGAGCATCATTGCTATCATTACCCTTTGCCTCATTCCACCGGAAAGCTGGTGCTGGTACCCCTTCATAACTCCCTCCGGGTCTGTTATTCCCACACTTCTGAGCATTTCGGTGGAAATTTTCCGTGCCTCCCCTTTAGTAACATTACTGTGCTGGCGGAGCATTTCCACCATCTGCCCCTCAATTTTCACCGACGGGTCAAGACAGCCCATGGGGTCCTGAAAAATCATGCCGACCTGTCCGCCTCTCAGACTTCGTTTTTCCTCTCCGCTCATGGAAAGCATATCCCTGCCCTGAAAGGAGATTTCTCCCGCCGTTACCCTGGCACCCTGGAGCAAATCCATAATTGCATAGGCTGCGGTGCTCTTTCCGCTGCCGCTTTCCCCTACAATTCCCATAATCTCTCCGGGGTTCAAATTAAGGGAAAAATCCTTTACGGCATAAACAGTGCCCTTGTCTGTGGGAAACTGTACCGACAGATTCTTTACCTTCAGCAGCTCGCTCATATCAGCTTCTCTCCTTTCCCGTCTCAAGACCATCACGAAGACCGTTACCTATAAGGTTAAGGCTGAGAACGCAGATAACAATAAGAGACGAAGGAATTATCATCTGTATCGGCTTTGACAAAATTACAGCGTAACCACCGTGGACTATATTGCCCCACTCCGGCTCCGGCGGATTTACCCCTATTCCAAGGTATCCCATAAGAGTACACATTACAAGCGTATCCGCAAGACTGCTTGAAACATGGACAATAATCGGAGAGAGTATATTTCGCATAATATGAGTTAAAATTATTCCCGTACTTCCCACGCCGAGGGCTCTGGCAGCCTCTACATACTCCTTTCCCACTACTTCCATGGTAGCGGAACGGGCAATGCGGACTATGGGCGGTATAAGTGCCACTCCCATAGCGTAGCGATAATTTCCTCCGCCCCAGCCCATCATATTCTCCGCAAAAATTACCATAAGAAAAGTGGGTATGGCGCCCAGGGCGTCGTTTATCCGGCTTATTATATTGTCAACTCTGCCGCCCCAGAAACCCGCCGCCACGCCGGGAAGTATTCCAAGAAGGGAAATAAGGACCGCGGTAAAGGTTATGCTGAATGTGGTCCTGCCGCCGTACATAAGCCTTGTCATTGTGTCCCTTCCAATGCCGTCTGTGCCCATGGGGTGCTGCAGACTGGGACTTTGCCAGCAGTTTTTTACGTCAATAGTACTGTAATCGTAGGGCGTAAAAAGCGGTCCCAGAATGCAAAACAGAAGTACAATTATAAACACCACAAGGCTCGCTGCCGCGAGCCTGTTTTTCATAAACAGCCTTATTACCCTTTTAGCTCTCTCCATTTTGCCGCCCTCCTCCGTAAACCATGGCGTCCTTAATCCGCGGACTGAGCAGCGCCGCCGCAAAATCGGAGACTATGTTCACCATCATAAGAATAACCGACAGCACCGCAACACAGCCAAGCACAGTATGCTGGTTTCTGCCGGATATGGATTTTGTGAGAAGCTGGCAAATTCCAGGCATTGAGAAAAAATTTTCCGCAATAAGTGTCCCGCAGAGAAGCTGGCTTGCCAGGTTTGTAAGGCTTGCCACAACGGTTCCCAAAGCGTTTTTCATCACATGAAGCCATACTATCCGCCTACCGGTAAGACCCTTTGCCCGGAGCACCATAACGTACTGGCTTCCCAACTCGCCGCTCACGGCGGACCGCGTCATTCTGGTGGTCATGGCAACCCCGCCGGCTGCCACCACCATGGTCGGCATTATATAATACTCAGGAGTCCCAAAACCAAAGGGCGGTAATAGGTTAAAATAAAGGCAAAATATAAGCACCAGCACTACCGCCAGCGCGTAGGAGGGTAGCGAGCTCATAACCAAAGTCAAAACACTTACTGCCTTATCAGCCCGTCCGCCCCTTTTAACTGCCGCCAGAGTGCCGGCAGGAATTCCTATAATCGCGGAAAGAAGAAACCCGAAAAGGGCAAGCTTTGCTGTAAAACCCAGCCTGTAAAATATGTTGGATCCAAGACCTGCCGAGCTTCGCCCTTCGCCAAAATCGCCCTTTGCCAGGTTGACTATGTATCGGACATACCGGGCTACTATGGAATCCGTCATGTTAAGGGAGGAAAAAATACCGTCCAGCCAATCTCCCCCGCCGTTAGAGGAGAACTCATTAATATTGGAGCCGGGCAGCACGCTCATCAGCAGAAAAACCACAAGCATTATGGCGAGAAAGGTGGGCGCCATAAGCAAAACTCGTTTTAAAAAATATCTCACCAAGGTCTTCACTCCCAAAACAGTAATCGAGTAAAGTATAACATAATTTTATAGCCCTGGGAAGATATTCAGCCCTTAATTTTATCTTTTACCTCTTTAAATCCCTTTTTCCGGGGTTTTTTCCATTTGCTGTGTACCGTATCACCAATGTCCGTTTTCTTCCGTTTTCCCCTTATTCTGTCCCTTATAAGGCGTATTTCGGCTTTTCCACCTATTATTCTTCCAAAGTTTTTACTTTTTGAGCCTGCCGGACTGCGGGATTGAATAAATGCCATAAAGCAAAAAAATTTTTCCAAAAGCCACTATCACCTGCCCAGATCTAAACCGTAAGCCTAAAAATTATCACTTCCTTTTTCAATAATGTATTTTTATTACCAGTGGAAGGCGGTATTTTTTGAATTTACCATGACAATTTCAGAGTCCTCCACAATGTAGGACACCAAATACCCCTCCGGCACCTGCTCCACCACGCTGTAATTTCCCTTTCTGTCAGAAAACGTCCAGAGGGTGCTCCAGCCGTTATCCTCGTTCAGCTCGGAAACGGCTACCGGTATGCCGTCCCGAAGAAGAAGAGCCGTCACCTCCTCCGGCGTTTTCTGACCCTCCGTGCTCCAGCGGCAGCTTACACTGATGGAAGTACTGTCACAAACAGGGGCTAATGAATCCGTCTCATCATGGGAGATTACAACCTGCTCCCCTCTCTTAACCTCGGCAAAAAATGGACGTACCCTGCCGTCCCCCAAAAACGAAATCAGATATAGCCCTTCGTCCAGCTGTCCGAACACAGCCTGTCCGCGGCTTAACTTTTTTGTCATTCCTTTAATTCCGTAAAGCTCGCTGTAATACAAAATATGCTCCGGCAGATTATCTCCCTGAAGATTTGCAAAGCTTACCCCGCATTTTAAAAGCTCATCTACGGGCTTGTAAAAAAATCCGCCTTCCGTTCCCGGCAGCTCCTCTACAAGTCCCACCTCATATATGGTCACGCTTCCCTCACAGGGTATTTTCACTGTAACAGACCCTTCCGCAGAGGCCGCTCCCATAATAAGAGACGCAGCTGCAATCAGCAGAAGAATTGTAATTTTTCTTATTTTAGTCATTTTTCCTCCTCGGAGACGGAAAATATTTTATTTTCCCTCCATTGTGGGTCATGTCTCCGGGAAAGACTGAGCGCCTCCGAAGCCCCAGGAGGAAAACAATATTATTAATCATTTCAGGTCTTTGGGACGCTCACCTTCCTCAGAATCTATTCCGTCGCCATAAGCTCCACTGTCGGAAGCCTCAGTCATAGGTTTAAACCCCTACTTAAGCGCAGAATACACATTTTACCCGTCCTTGACGGTAAACGGTTCCCCCCTGATCCTTTTGTATGGCAGCTCTGTAAGCCGCCGGCAAGGAGTCTCCCTTTCACTGCATACAGTCCGCGGCTCCCATGATTTAAAACAGTAATATTCTTCCCACGGACTTGTACATCGTAAGGGTAAAACGGCACTGCCTGTCGGTTTTTCCGCTATTACACCCGGACTTTCTCCGTCCAGTATATCGCTCTCTTTTATGTAAACAGCGCTGTCGGCTGTTTTTTCCCTTTGGGAGACCGCCTCCCCCTCACAGGGCAGCAGAACTGTTTTTGTCCCATTCCATTCCGCGAAAGCCGTAAGGCTTAGATTTACAAGCAGCATCATCGCCGCCATCAAAAGTCCCATAAGCTTTTTCAGTTTTTTCATATGTATTGTCCTTTCACTGTATCCGGTTTATCATCAGATTACTTTTGCTGACCACCTGCCGAGCAGCACCTTTTTCCGAAAAACGGCGGACTTATATACTCTCTGCCCAACTGGGCACGGTCCCCTTTCAGCTAATACAGGAGCTTTTCAGCTTTCCGGCAGCCTTTTCTGGCTGAACAATTTCCTTCCCGCTTTTTCTCCCGTCACTTCTCCAACCAATCTTATAAACACTGCCTTAGGGGCATTTCCTGCCGGAGAACTGATGACTTCAAAAAACAGGAAGCTTTTATAAAGATTTTTACCCCGGATTCTGGCCATAAATCGGGATATAAATACAATATCGCTTTTACCACCGCCTAAATAAGCTAAAAAGCTTTCAAGGCTCTGGATATTTTTTACAGCTTTGATTATATGCTTCCCTTCCAGTGCAGTCAACAAAAATCGTTCGAGCTTTTGCGTCAAAACATATGAGAAAATGGGCAATTACCTGATTATTTCACCTAAATACGCCATATATTGATTGAAAAATTTTCCATATATGGGCAAAAAAATAACCCCTCAAAGCCCAACCGCCTTGAGGGGTTACTGTTCACAGTTAATACTACTCACGGTGTAACATCTCTCTTTCTTATCTGATAGCTGAGGTACGATACACCACGTAATTTCTATCCTCGAAATAATCTCCCGGATAACGTCCGGCTCTGAGATAGTCAACGTCAGCGCTTCTCATGTACTTCATCCTTAAATCTCCTTTCATTGAATCCCGGTTGAGGATTATACCTCTTAGCGTACGCCAAGGACGCTCTCGATATAATCCTCGCTCTCCATACGACCGGACTCGGAATAATCTCTTCTAAGTGCAAAAAGCTCCTCGCGTCTCATTCTCTTAAACATAATCTTTTCTCCTTTCAACATTAATATTATATGTTTCTGTCATCGATAGGTGTTCAAATTTTACTTACTTTTTGGTCAAAAAGCTGACAACATAATCTGCGCTCTCAAGGAAGTCTCCAGATGAATACTCCCTTTTCAAAAGGCAAATGTCATCATAACTAAGCTTTCTAAGTTTCTTCATATTATCTTTTACCTCCTTCCTTATCTTCGCCCATATTATAACCCAGTTATTTTTAAAATAAAAGGCCTCAAATCGCCAAACTTCACAAATTACAAGCTATATTTTTGTACAATTTGCTAACGAACCTCTTTTATACGGCTATTTTATTAATATTTTATATTTATTTAACTAAATTAATTTTACGGTCAATGTGCCGGTTTTTGCCCCTTTATTACCGGGTTTTTGATAACTCAAAAGCAAGTTTTTAGGTTTGGTTTTCTGTCTTATGTAATTGTTAAATAAAAAACTAGCCCTCTGGGAGCTAGTTTTTTCGTTATTTTGCCGAAGCGATTTGTCTTAATCTCAATCTTAAGAAATTTTATTTTGCCAGAGCTGCCTTAAAGTTATATTTTAAAAAAACGCTTGCCGTTTTCCATTGTAACGTGCGCTACCTCATCTGCAGTCATGCCACGCAGTTGGGCGATTTTTTCCGCTATACACGGAAGAAGCAGTGAGGTGCACCGCTCACCTCGGTGAGGTACCGGGGCAAGATAGGGACTGTCGGTTTCCAGCATAAGCCTATCCATAGGCATACGGCTTGCAACCTCCACGGGCTTTCTGGCGTTTTTAAAGGTCACTACTCCTGTAAAGGAAATATACCAGCCCATGTCAAGAATTTGCTTTGCCGTCTCCCAGCTGCCGGAAAAGCAATGAAAAACCCCTGTCAGGTCCCTGTACTCCCTGATAATTTCCATTATATCTCCGGTTGCCTCCCTGTCGTGGATTATAACAGGCTTTCCCGTTTTCCGTGCCAGCTCAAGCTGTAGGCGGAGAATTCTTTTCTGAGTTTCCTTCGTCTCCGGCTCGTAATGGTAGTCAAGACCAATCTCCCCGAT
>CALWYM010000110.1 GCA_944385775.1 uncultured Oscillospiraceae bacterium
ACCAACCAATAAGGTTTTAGAAATTACGGGAGTTGACATTGACAGAGTTGTTGACGGTAAAATTGTCGAGCACGGCGGTTCAACTGAAACCTTTGAGACATTCTGGACAAACGGTTTGATTAAACCAGTATAATACCAATTCCAATTTGTCTAACTCTTTTTACGAGGGTTGCATTTTTCGCTCTGAGGGTTGCAGTTCCAATGCAACCATAATGCAACCATATAAAACCGTATCATTATTATCAACTGTTACCAGAATAGACACCAGTTTGATACAATAGTTATTATGACTGGTGTCTTTTTATTTTTTATGGGGGAGAGAAAAAGATGGAATTCAGGAAAGTATTCGATACTATACCGGAACAGTTTGATAAGTATAGGCCTCGTTACTGCGCTGAACTCTTTTCCGATCTCATTACATATGCTGGAATCGGTCCCGGTAAGGCAGTGCTGGAATTAGGTCCGGGAACAGGTCAGGCTACCGACCCTATACTTGATACCGGCTGTAATTATCATGCAATTGAACTCGGTGAAAACTTATATGAGATGATGAAACGCAAATACGGAAATTATCCTAATTTCAGTATTGTAAATGACGACTTTATTACATACGATTTCGGAGATCAAAAATTTGATATGATTTACTCCGCTGCAACAATTCAGTGGATTCCTGAAGAAATCGCCTTTTCAAAAACTTTTGATTTGCTGAAGCCGGGCGGGGTGCTGGCGATGATGTTTACAAAGGCGGATTATAAAACTCCCAATGAAGACTTGTATTACAAGATCCAACAGATATATTCTGAATATTTTAAACCAGAAACGGAATATAAGCACGGCTCTTTTAATTACACCCATGCGCCTGATTACGGATATGTCAACCTTGAGAAGCACGAATATTATGGAAAACGCGAATTTACCGCAGACGAATACGTAGCTTTCAGCGGCACACATTGTGATCATATCGTTATCCCAGAGCCTTATAAAAGTAAACTCTTTGACGGACTTAGGAAGACGGTGCTGGAAGCCGGAGATAAGATTGTATTTTATGATACATTCATTCTGTTTATAGCAAAGAAGCCATTATAATGCCTACTTGTGCAGGTTCAAGTCCAACAGCAAAAAAGAACGCGGCATCTTTTTTAGTCCCTAATTACAAGCCGTGGGAGCACAGCTCCCACGGTTTTTTCGTTTTAAATCTACGTACGGTACCTTTACATATAACGATGTGTCATATAGAACCGGGATAAAAAATACAGCATAGCGGTTGCCATGCTGTATTTTTTTATTCTCTGCTGTATTATTAAACGTTGACTGTACTTTTCTTTCCGTTCTTTTTCTTATATGGGAACTTGATTGTAAACAGATAGTAGCAGAAGCTCATAATAAATGCACAGAACCAGCCCACAGGATATGCCCAGTAAACATTTTCAATTACTCTGTTAATGCCCATGGACACAGCCAGGAAAATCTGGCGGCAGACTATCAGTCCAACAACGCTGATTATCATAACAGTGGCGGACTTGCCGAAGCCTCTTACTGCGTTTGAATAAATCTGATGGAGAGTCTGAATATAGTAAACAGGCATCATAACCGTTATCATACCAACGCCGTACTGTATAACGTCCTCATCGGAGGAAAACAGTCGCATAAAGGTATCTGCGAAGAAGTATATCGGAATACCGAAGACCGCAACGGCGATAAATCCCATTACCAAAACAGAGCGGATTCCCTTAAACGCTCTGTCGTATCTGCCCGCTCCCACGTTCTGGCTAATAAATGTGGTAACGCTGAGACCCAGGCACTGGGCAACCATACCGGCATAGCGGTCAAGCTTATTCGCCGCGCCCGTACCTGCCATAGCGGCAGAACCAAAGCCGTTTATATATCTCTGGACAAAAAGGTTTGAGAAGCTTACAAGGCAGGACTGAATGGCAGCCGGAAGTCCAAGGGTAAGTACCTCTCTTAAAAGCTTGCCGTTTATATGAAGGTCCTTTATAACAAGTTTATGTACATCATTTGTGGTCATCATGTTTCTTATAGCCAGTACGACGGATATAAGCTGTGAAATAACCGTTGCCAGCGCAACGCCGATAACTCCCATGTGGAACACCACAACGGCGACTATATCAAGAACAATATTTGTAAGGCTGGCGATTACAAGATAGTAGAAGGGGTGACGTGAATCGCCCACAGCACGGAGAACGCCTGACGCAACGTTATACATAGCTGTAAAAAGCACGCCCACAAGATAAACTCTCAAATACTGAAGAGCCTCCTCATACACATCCTCAGGGCAGTCAACAAGGTTAAGCAGATACGGTGAGATTACAATGCCCACAACGGCCATTATTACTCCGAGAATTATGGAAAAGGTTATAGCCGTATGTATTGACAAATGAAGGTTCTTGCTGTCCTTTGCTCCAAAGTATCTGGCAAAAAGAACTCCCGAGCCGGTGGATAATCCGGTAAAAAAGCCTATTATAAGCTGGGATATGTCAGCGCTGGAGGTAACAGCCGCCAAAGCCGTCTTTCCCACATACTTTCCCACGACAATACTGTCAACACTGTTGTAAAGATTCTGAAATATCTGACCAAGAAGTATGGGCAACGCAAATATAATAATCTGCTTTGCTATATTTCCCTCCGTCAGATTCATGGTAGATTTCTTCATACACACTCTCCTCAACATTTGTTATTAAAACCAACTTTATTATAAACCTCTTCTTAATACATTAATAGGTCAATTTTACACAAAACTTACATTGTAAAATACATTAAATGCTTCAAAGATAACTTGAAGAATTCTTCGGAATATGATAAAATTTCGCTAAGTGCATTAGTGACCGATAAAAGTATTCCATTAAGGAGGATTAAAAATGAATAAAGAATTGATTTCCTTTATCAAAAAATCGCCTACGGCTTTTCAGGCTGTGGCGGAGTGCAGCAGAATGCTTACTGAAGCGGGATATACGGAGCTTACTGAAAGCGAGAGCTGGAACATTACGCCGGGTAAGGGCTACTTCGTTACGAGAAACGGTTCTTCCGTCATTGCGTTTCGTATTCCAGTGGGACATTTCACCGGCTTTATGGTAACGGCCGCTCACTGTGACAGCCCTTCCTTCAAACTCAAGGAAAACGCGGAGATTGAGGGCAAATACTTTGTCCAGCTCAGTACCGAAATTTACGGCGGCATGATTCGCTCCACCTGGCTTGACAGACCTCTTTCCGTTGCCGGTCGTCTTCTTGTAAAAACCGAAAATGGCATTGAGACAAGGCTTGTTGACTTTAAGGAACCTATCGCCATTATCCCCAACGTAGCTCCACACTGGAACAGAAACGTAAACGACAATATGCAGTATAATGCCGCTGTGGATCTTCCGCCCCTGTACTCCATGAAGGAGTCCGGCGGTACCTTTAAGGAAAGAGCCGCTGCTCTCGCCGGTGTCTCCGCTGAGGATATTGTTACCTTTGACCTTTTTGTGTATAATCCACAGGAGGGCGTTGAGTGGGGCGACTTTGTCTCCGCTCCCCGTCTTGACGATCTTCAATGCGCTTTTTCATCAATCAAGGCCTTTTTGACCTCAGGAACAGGCAAGGGTATGCCGATATGCTGTATTTTTGATAACGAGGAAGTGGGCAGCCGTACAAAGCAGGGCGCAGCCTCTACCTTCCTTCAGGATACCCTTCTTCGCATTATGGGGTGCCTTGGCAAAACAGAGGAGCAGTACCGTATTGCCGTGGCAAACAGTATGCTTGTCTCTGCCGATAACGCCCATTCCACCCATCCGAACCACCCTGAGCTGGCCGACAAAAACCACACAGTCGTGGCAAACGGCGGCGTAGTTATTAAGTATAACGCTTCCCAAAGCTATACCTCAGACGCCGTCTCCTCCGCCATGTTCCAGACAATCTGCAAGGAAGCCGGCGTTCCATGTCAGCTTTACACTAACCGTGCCGACATCAGGGGCGGCGGCACGCTGGGCAACATATCAAACACCCAGGTGTCCATGAATTCCGTTGATATTGGCTGCGCCCAGTTTGCGATGCACTCCGCCTACGAGACCTGCGGCGCAAAGGATACGGAGTATATGGTCCGTGCCATGGCAGCCTTCTTCCAGAAGGGAATCACCATGACAAAGGACGGAAATTACACAATAGAGTAAAAAATAACACCTTCGGAAACACTTTTGCCCTCCGGGTGCTTTCTCGATATTTTCAAATAAAAAAATATCCCCGAATATTCGGGGATATTTTTTTATTTTACTTTTCTATATAGCCTGCGCCAGCATTCCATGCCTGACCGATTCTGTCGCCGACGGCATAGTAACCGTGCTGCATCTGGTCAAAGGCGAATGCTCCAATCTTGCCCGCGTCAATTTTGCCCTTTTCGTCCAGTATCTTCTCGTCTGCAAGAACGTTTTCTATCCTGCCCAGTACCCTGAGCCCGTAGGGCTGCTGCTGCATCTCCACCACTGTGCACTCCAGGGTAAGGGGATACTCCTTAATAACCGGTGCATCCACCCTCGTGCTCTTTTCAGCAGTAAGACCGGTTCTCGCAAACTTATCCGGCGCCTTGTTTCCGGAAACTATACCCAGATAGTCTGACTGAGCTATGGTGTCCTTTCCAGGAACAGAAAGGGTAAAAGCCCCTCTTGCCTTAATATTGGCAACGGTTTTGTGGTCCTCCTCAAGGTTAAGAGCAACCATGTTCTCTGCACATATGCCGCCCCATGCCATCATCATGGCGTCCACAGTGCCGTCCTCGTTATACGTGCCTATCATATATGTTGGCATTGGGAAAAGATAAGGTTTTACTCCAAAATCCTTCATTATTATTTGCTCCTTTTTAAAGAATTTGACTTTTTGGATCTGTCTGACTATAATATTACCAGTTATATTTCAAAAATCAAGTACGCACATTTTGGTACTATACTTACCTTTAGGAGAGTGTATAAATATGGTTAAACGCTGCATAGGCAACGAATATATTGGGGATACGGGTTTTAGCTATACTCTGTCCCTTATTAACGGGAAATATAAGATGACAATACTTTACACTCTGATGGAATTTGGCGTTGTGCGGTTTAATGAGATTAAGCGATACATAGGGGACATATCATACAAAACGCTAAGCTCTGCTCTCAAGGAGCTGGAGCGTGATAAGCTTGTTCATCGTGAGGAATATCCTCAGATCCCCCCAAAGGTTGAGTACAGCCTGACAGAGAGAGGTAAATCCCTTATGCCCATATTGGACCAGATGTGCCAGTGGGGCGACGATAACAGGATATAAAAATATTAAAAAAGCATCTGCCCATAAAGGGCAGACGCTTTTTTACTTCTTCTGTTTTCCAAGCTCTCCGCGAAGCTCTATTATGCGGTCACGGAGCACAGCGGCATATTCAAATTCCAGCATCTTTGATGCCTTTGCCATTTCTTTTTCCAATTTGGATATAGCCTGCTCGATTTCACGCTTAGTATGATACTCGCCCTTCTTCGGCTTTTTCTCCGACACTGAGGAGGATATTTCAATAACGTCACGGACGCTTTTTACTATGGTTTTCGGTACGATCCCGTGTTCCTTATTATATTTATCCTGCTTTTCCCGGCGCCGCTCCGTCTCGTCCATAGCCGCCCTCATACTTGGCGTTATTGTATCGGCGTACAGGATAACCAGACCATCAGCGTTTCTGGCAGCTCTGCCGATAGTCTGGATAAGACTGGTCTCGCTTCTTAAAAAGCCTTCCTTATCCGCGTCAAGTATGGCAACCAGCGACACCTCCGGTATATCCAGTCCCTCTCGGAGAAGGTTTATTCCTACCAGTACGTCAAAGGAACCGAGCCTCAAATCACGGATAATCTCCATGCGCTCAAGTGTATCAACATCATGGTGCATATACCGGACCCTTATGCCGCTTTTTGTCAGGTACGCCGTTAAATCCTCCGCCATTTTCTTAGTCAGAGTTGTCACCAGTGTCCGCTCGCTTCTGGCGCTTCTCTGGTTTATCTCCCCGATTAAGTCGTCAATCTGACCCTCCACGGGTCGAAGCTCCACCTTTGGGTCCAGAAGTCCGGTGGGACGGATAATCTGCTCCGCAATCTGGGCAGAGCGTGACCGCTCGTACAGTGCCGGCGTTGCCGAAACGTATATAACCTGATTTATACGCTGCTGAAATTCCTCAAACTTAAGAGGTCTGTTATCATACGCCGACGGCAAACGAAAACCGTAGTCCACCAGTGCCGTTTTCCTGGCTCTGTCGCCGTTATACATGGCTCTTACCTGAGGTATGGTAACATGACTTTCATCAATGAACATTATAAAATCCTTGGGAAAATAATCAAGCAGCGTCATAGGCGCGCTTCCCGGCGCCCGTCCGCTCAGTATCCGTGAATAGTTTTCAATACCGTTGCAGTAGCCCAGCTCCTGCATCATCTCCACATCGTACATGGTGCGCTGCTGAATACGCTGTGCCTCGATAAGCTTATCCTGGGACTTAAACCACTTTACCCTCTCATCCATCTCAGCCTCAATTTCAAGTATTGCCCTATCCATCTTTTCCTTAGTGGTGACATAGTGAGACGCCGGATAAATGGCTACGTGCTTTAAAACCCTTGTGGCTTGTCCGTTAACAGGCTGAAATTCACTTATTCTGTCAATCTCATCACCGAAAAATTCAATTCTGATTGCCGATTCCCTGGAGTACACCGGGAATATCTCCACCGTGTCCCCCCGGACACGGAACATATTTCTGTCAAAAGCTATGTCGTTTCGCTCATAACGTATTTCCACAAGCTTCTTAATCAGGCTGTCCCTATTGTACTCCTGCCCCTCACGAAGAGAGATAACCATATTTTTGTAGTCAATCGGGTCACCAAGACCGTAAATACAGGATACCGAGGACACGACTATAACATCTCTCCGCTCAGCCAGGGCGGAGGTGGCACTGTGGCGGAGCCTATCTATTTCCTCATTAACATCGGAGTCCTTTTCAAGATATGTGTCCGTATGGGCAATATATGCCTCAGGCTGGTAGTAATCGTAGTAGGAAACGAAATACTCTACGGCGTTTTCCGGGAAAAACTCACGAAATTCCGAGCAGAGCTGAGCTGCCAGAGTCTTGTTATGGGCAAGGACCAGAGTCGGTCTGTTACACCGTTCTATAATATTTGCCATGGTAAAGGTTTTGCCGGAACCTGTAACTCCCAGAAGGGTCTGCTCCTCAAAGCCCTGATTAAGTCCCCATGTCAGCGCCTCAATAGCCTCAGGCTGGTCTCCTGTGGGCAAATAGGGCGCGTGAAGCTTAAAATCCATATCTCTCCCCCTTTCTTTTAACTGTCATTCTCCGGGGTATTTCCTGAAATATTACCGTCAGAAATATTAAAATTATACCTGTCCATAACTACGCCGCCCTTCATCATGCCGTTTGACGCCATGGACACGAAATCGTCATCGGCAAATACAATGTGGTCCAGTACATCAATATTCACCATTTCCAGAGCTTTTATAAGCTCAAAGGTAGCTGTCACATCATCCGTCGACGGCAGCGCCATGCCGCTTGTATGGTTATGGGCGATAATTACCCTGCTGGCACCGTATTTAAGGGCAGTGCTCACAGCTCTGCGGACACTGATAATGACCTCGTTGGGCTCTCCGTCCGTAAGCATTTCGCAGCCGATAACCTTGCCCTTTGCGTCAAGGCACAAAAGATACGCCCTCTCCACTGTAAGACCGTGGAAACGGGGCATAAGGTAAACTCCCGCGTCAAACACGGTATTGATTATAATATTATCCATAACTCGACTCATAAGATACCGGCGTCCAATCTGGGGAATAAGCTTTATCATAAAAGCTGAAGAAACCCCTATTCCCGGTACCTTCTGAAGCATATCCGCAGGCGCGTCAAAAACAGCCGCCAACGAGCCGAACCGCTCAAGAAGCCTCTTTGCCAGAGGTCGCACATCTATTCTTGGTATGGAGCAGCACAGTATAAGCTCCAGCACCTCATAGTCCTCCATATACTCAAGACCGTTTTTGAAAAACCGGTCCCTCATTCTCTTTCTGTGACCCTCGGGAGTTTCCTTTTGCTCACCCAAATCCGGCTCCCTCCGCCGAACTTCCCCCGTTTCATCTTTATTTTTCTCGTTCATCAATTTTCACCATTCTCCACTTTGCTTTCCACTATTATTACAGCCTGTTATCCGACATAAATATGCCGGTCACCGGGAAAATTCTCTCAATCCCATATCTGTCAACGTCTAAAGCTCTCTTATGCACCTTTCACAAATATTTTCTTCAATGGCTTTTCCAAAAGCCTCACTACTTATCTCCTTGGGAGGGCTTTTAGCGTATTTTTGTATACCCGTTTACAAAGAGTTATCAACACTTCCCACTGGTTTTTCCACAGCCCAAGCCCGGTTTTTTACCCGCTCATCATAGGAAATACCGGGAATTTTGCACATTGTCCACATCTGCCTGTGGATAATGTGCAATTTCAATCTGTAAACCAAATTTTCCGGAAATTATACATCATCAATTTGACATTGGTAATTTTATTACAAAATCAGCTTGTCAATTTCCATGGTAGCGTAGGCGTTCAGGTCTGTCCCGGCAACGGCGCCTCGCTTAAATTCGTAGTATGCCTGACTTCCTATCATGGCAGCATTGTCTCCGCAAAGCTTAAGAGGCGGTACGAAAAGCTGTTTCCCCTCATCCCGGCAGGCTTTTTCAAAATCGGCACGGATACGCTTGTTTGCGGCCACTCCTCCTGCTACAACTATTTTATCATATCCCAAATCACGTGCGGCAGCCATTGTCCTTGGCACCAGAACCTGGCTCACAGTTTTCTGAAACGACGCGGCAAGACCTGCTCTGTCAAGCTTCTCACCCTTTTGCTCAGCGTTGTGCACAAGGTTTACAACCGCTGTTTTAAGCCCGGAAAAGGACATATCATATGGGTGGTCGTGAATTTTGCCCTGGGGCAGATTATAGGCGTTGTCATCGCCGTTTTCGGCAAGCTCCTGCATGGGCTTTCCTCCGGGGTATGGCAGTCCCAGAACCCTTGCAGCCTTGTCAAAGCACTCCCCGGCGGCATCATCATGGGTAGTACCTATTATGCTCATATCGGTATAGCCCCGCACATCGACTATAATGGTGTTTCCTCCGGATATGGCAAGGCATACAAATGGCGGCTCAAGCTCCGGGAAAGCCAGATAGTTTGCCGCAATATGTCCCCTTACATGGTGTACCGGAATAAGGGGCACCTTTAACGCCATTGCCACGGCCTTTGCGAAGTTCACTCCTACAAGAAGCGCGCCGATAAGACCCGGAGCGTAGGTGACCGCCACAGCGTCAATATCCTTTTTTGTAATACCGGCCTTGTCTACTGCCGACTGGGCAAGGCGTGAAATCACGGTTATATGGCTCCTTGACGCAATTTCCGGCACAACCCCGCCGTATATGGCGTGCATATCAGCCTGACTCAGCACCTCGTCGGAGAGCACCGTCCTGCCATCCTTTACAACGGCAACCGCCGTTTCGTCGCAGGAGGATTCTACTGCTAAAATTATCATGGGTTTTCTTCCTTTCTGTCTTCAAAAACGCGCTTTTCCATTATTATAGCGTCCTCCTTGGGGTCATCGTAGTAATTGCGCCTAAGTCCGCAGACCTCAAAACCATGCTTTTTATAAAGAGATTTGGCAGGCTCATTGGTTTTCCTGACCTCAAGGAAAATCTTTTTTAATTCGTGCTTTTTCGCTCCCTCTATTATATCACAAAGAAGCCTGTCTCCCACACCCCTGCCGCGCATTTTTTCCGAAACTGCAATATTAAAAAGCTCTCCCTCATCAACAAAACGATGAAGCACGGCAAAGCCAATAATTTCCCCGTCCATAAGGGCTACGGAAAACCAGCTGTCGCCGCTCTGAAGCTCAAACACAAAGCTCTGATATGACCAGGGTCTGGAAAAGCACTGCCTTTCCAGCTCAGTAACGGCAATAATATCCTCTTCCCTAGCCTTTCTTACTGTTATCATTTGGCATCGTACCATGTCTTTCCCCAGTGTACCTCCACTGTGAGAGGAACCGAAAGACTGGCCGCACCCTCCATTTCTCTCTTTAATATTTCTGCCGCCTGCTCCTTCTCCTGCTCCGGGCACTCCACAATAAGCTCATCATGTACCTGAAGAAGAAGCTTCGCTTTAAGACCTGCCTCACGAAAAGCCCTGTCCACGTTCACCATGGCTATTTTCATTATGTCGGCAGCGGTGCCCTGAATGGGCATATTTCTGGCAACCCTCTCTCCAAAGGAGCGAAGGTTAAAATTTGTACTTTTAAGCTCGGGAAGGGGTCTTCTCCTGCCGTAAAGCGTTACCGCGGCGCCGGTCTTTTTTGCCTCATTCACCACGTCCTCCATATACTTTGAAACGCCGCTGTAACGGTGCATATAGGAATTTATATAATCCCTTGCCTGGGCAACGGTAGTGCCAATGTCCTCAGACAGGGAAAAAGCCGATATTCCGTAAACTATGCCGAAATTTACCGCCTTTGCGTGGCTTCGCTCAGTAGGCGTAACATCTT
The DNA here is from genome assembly GCA_944385775.1 of uncultured Oscillospiraceae bacterium. Classification (GTDB taxonomy): domain Bacteria; phylum Bacillota; class Clostridia; order Oscillospirales; family Oscillospiraceae; genus RUG626. Next base: position 10,573 of record CALWYM010000110.1, read on the forward strand.
CAATGGGTATTCCCAGCACCTGGGCTGCCGTACGGCGGTGAATATCCTCTCCCGAAAGAAAGGTATCTATCATTGTCTTGTCGCCTGAAATATGGGCCAGGATTCTAAGCTCTACCTGGCTGTAATCCGCGTCTACAAGCACATTTCCGGCTCCAGCTACAAACATTTTCCGGATCTCGCCGCCAAGCTCCCGGCGTATGGGTATATTCTGCAAATTCGGCTCTGTAGAGGAAAGACGCCCCGTGGCAGTCACCGTCATCTGAAAGCTTGTGTGGATTCTGCCGTCGGCAGCTATTACCTTTGAAAGTCCGTCGGCGTAAGTGCTCTTTAGCTTTGTAAGCTCCCTGTATTCCAAAACAAGGGGGATTATGGGGTGCTTTGACCTGAGCTTTTCCAGAACTTCCGCATTTGTGGAATATCCCCTCTGATTCTTCTTCGGAGCAGGCAGCATAAGCTCCTCAAAAAGCACCTCTCCAAGCTGCTTTGGGGAATTTATGTTAAACTCATGGTTCGCATAGCCGTAAATCTTTTCCTTTATATCGTCTATCTGAACGGAAAGCTGCCTTCCAAAATGCTCAAGAGCCTGCCTGTCCACAAGAAACCCAGCCCGCTCCATACGGGCAAGCACAGGACACAGCGGCATCTCCACCTCGTTAAAAAGCATTGTAAGACCATTTTCCTCAAGCTCAGGCATCAGTACGTCACGAAGCGCCAGAATCGCAGCTGCCTCGCTTAAAAGACGCGCCGTAACCTTTGTGTCGTCCGTAAGCAGAGACAGCTGGTCGCCGTCCTGCCCTTCATCGCCCATTATTGTAAAGCCACAGTGAGCCTCACTTAACCTGTAAAGGTCATAGCTTGTCAGGGTGGGATTGAGCAAATAGGCTCCGATAGCGCTGTCAAATTTCCAGCCCTCTATACCGTAACCCATGGAGAGAAGTTCCCTCATGGTATCCTTAACATCGTGACCTGCCTTTTTAACCTTTTCTGACAGAATGGATCTCATCGTATCCTCATATACAGGCGAATCGGCTGTGAGAACGTAGCCCTTTTCGCCCTTTTCCGGCAGGAAAACAGAAATTCTGAAATCCCCGGAAAATCTTACTGCCACAAGGGCATTTTCGCAGGTCTTCATAAGCTCTGAAAGTGTGTCCGTATCCAGTATTTCAGTCCACTCACACTGTCCGATATATTCATTTTTTCCGCTCTTTATCTCTTTTTCTGACAGCTCCCGGCTGGGCACGGAAAGACCATATGTCTCAATAAGCCTTCTGAAGCCCAGTTTTCTGAAAAGCTCACAGAGCCTGTCATTATCAGGCGGACACACCATGTTATCTTCAGGATTAAACTCTATGGGCGCATCGCGGTGAATTGTTGCAAGGTCATAGCTCATAAACGCCATATCCCTGCCAGCGGAAAGCTTTTTACGCACCGAATCTCTTATGTCGATTGTGTCAAGATTTTCGTAAATATAGTTTATGGTTCCAAAGCGCTGTATAAGGTCCATTGCCGTTTTCTCGCCCACGCCGGAAACTCCGGGAATATTATCGCTTGAATCTCCCATAAGTGCCTTAAGGTCAATAATTCTCAAGGGCTCAAAGCCGTATTCCTCACGGAAGGTCTCCTCGTCATAAACCTTAACCTCTGTCTTTCCGCCCCTTGTCTTTACATGGCGCACGGTAGTATGACCGTCAATAAGCTGAAAGCTGTCTTTATCTCCGGTGACAACCTGACAGTCCCAGCCCTTTTCTCCGCAGATTCTGGCAATGGAACCTATAAGGTCGTCGGCCTCCCAGCCGGAAAGCTCGTACCGGTGGATATTCATTGCGTCCAGCACCTCTTTTAACAGTGGCATCTGCACTGCCAGCTCCTCCGGCATTCCCTTCCGCTGCGCCTTGTACAGCTCATACTGTTCATGGCGGAAAGTCGGCGCTTTAAGGTCAAAGGTCACTGCCACGGCGTCAGGCTTCTCGTCCGTTACAAGGCGGCGGTATATATTCAGAAATCCGAAAATTCCGTTTGTGGGGGTTCCGTCCGGCGCATTGAGCATATGCACCCCGTAAAATGCCCTGTTAACTATACTGTTTCCGTCAATTATCATCAGCTTCATAAAAAACTCTCTCCTTTATAGGGGTTCGGGGTCGTGTCTGCTTACAGGCATTTATCATATTTTCCCCGGCGGAGAAATGCCGCCGGGGAAAATACCGTATCAGTCTCTTGTCCAGCGTGCCCCGCCGGGAACGTCCGTAAGGGTCACTCCCATTGCCTTAAGCTCATCTCTGATTCTGTCAGCCTCGGCAAAATTCTTCGCTTTCTTTGCCTCGTACCGCGCCATGACGAGAGCGTCAATTTCACTGTCGCCCTCCCCCTCGATAGTATATCCGGAGCCGGAGTCTGTTTTCTGAACCTTGCTCTGCTCATTGCGGAGCTTCTCCGCCCTATCAAGCAGTGAAAGGGACAACACTGTATCAAAATCCGCCAAAATATTAAGCTTTGTTTCGTCGTTAGTCTTTGCCTTGAGCACATCGTAAAGCGCCGTTATTCCCATGGACGTGTTAAGGTCATTTCCCACCTGGGCAATGAACTTCTCCCTGAATTCTTTCTTAACTTCCTCATCTACGGCTCCGTCACCCGGCTTTAACGCCGCGATTCTGGATATAAGCTTGGAGTATGCTCCGGCGGCGTTATCAAGATTTTCCCAAGTGAATACCAGTGCCTTTCTGTAATGGGACTGAAGGCAGAAAAAACGGTACGCCATGGGGTCATAGCCCTTATCCTCCAGCACTTTTACGGTGAGGAATTCACCCTTGGACTTACTCATTTTACCGTCAGATGTATTAAGATGGTGAATGTGCACCCAGTATTTGCACCAGGGGTGACCGAGATACGCCTCGCTCTGGGCAATTTCGTTTGTGTGATGGGGGAACGCGTTATCAATACCGCCGCAGTGAATGTCAAGATACTCGCCGTTATACTTCATGCTTATGCAGGAGCACTCAATATGCCAGCCGGGATAACCCACACCCCAGGGTGAATCCCATTTAAGTGCCTGGTCATCAAACTTGCTCTTTGTAAACCATAGCACAAAGTCGTTTTTATTTCTCTTATTTCCGTCCTCCTCAACGCCCTCACGGACGCCTACTGCCAGGTCCTCCTCGTTATGACTGTTAAAAATATAGTACCGGTCCAGGGTAGATGTGTCAAAATACACGTTTCCTCCGGAAACATAGGCGTGACCAGTCTCAATAAGCTTTGATATGACCTTTATATATTCGTCTATCATACCCGTCGCAGGCTGAACAGTGTCAGGACGCCTTATATTAAGCTTTTCGCAGTCGGCAAAAAACGCGTCGGTGTAGAATTTTGCCACGTCCATAACAGACTTGTGCTCTCTCTTCGCGCCCTTTAGCATCTTATCCTCGCCGGTATCGGCGTCCGACGCCAGGTGACCTACGTCGGTTATATTCATTACCCTGTTTACCTCATAGCCATCGTAGCGCAGGAACTTTTCCAGCACGTCCTCCATTATATAGCTTCTGAGGTTTCCTATATGGGCAAAGTGGTACACCGTAGGTCCGCAGGTGTACATATTTACCTTGCCCGGTTCATGGGGGACAAAGTCCTCCTTTTTTCTCGTAGCTGAATTATATAGCTTCATGTATTTTCCTCCCGATAACGATTTCTGTCACTAATTATTTAAAATAGCCTTTGTCAAAAGCCTGATTTCCTCTCTGAGCTGGCTCAGTTCCGCTGCCACCGGGTCGGAAACGCTGACCTGGTCCACCTGACCCACATAGTCAACACGCTGTCCGTCTACCTTGACAACCCTTGCGGGAACGCCCACTGCCGTTGCGTTTTCCGGTACGTCTTTAAGAACCACCGCCCCGGCGGCAATCCTGCTGCCTGAGCCTATGGTTATAGGTCCCAGCACCTTTGCCCCGCTTCCGATAAGCACATTATTTCCGATTGTTGGGTGGCGCTTTCCGGTGTCCTTTCCCGTACCGCCCAGTGTAACGCCCTGGTATATAAGCACGTCGTCCCCAATTTCCGCCGTCTCGCCGATTACTATGCCCATACCGTGGTCTATAACCAGCCGCCTTCCAATGGTCGCGCCCGGGTGTATCTCAATGCCGGTTTTTTTCCGGCACCGCTGTGAAATGCTCCTTGCAAGAAAGTGAAATCCATGACGCCAGCACCAGTTTGCCCTGTGGTAATATCTGACCGCCTTTATCCCCGGATAAAGCAGAAGAAGCTCCAGGGTGCTTCTGGCTGCCGGGTCTCTCTCCTTATAGGCTTTTATAAGTTCCTTAAGTTCCTTTAACATATTATACACCCTTTCCAAGAAAAAGAAAACGCCTCCCATGGGTATAAAACCCACAGGAGGCGGCTCATCACATTTTGCCACGGTTCCACTCCGATTTTACTCACCGGCAACTAAACCGGTTATGCCTTAACGCGGCAACACGGAAGACCATTTCCTGCCTTCACGCTCCAGGGCGCATTTCCCGGTCAACAGCCACACACGCCGCTTTCAGCCAATGACGGCGATTCTCTGTTGTCGCTTCTTTGCCGGTACTTCTCCCCTTCAAAGCGAATGGAAAATTAAATTCACTACATTATATTATCATCTTGACCCCTTTGTGTCAACTTATTTCTGCTCAGTCAATATCTTTCCGTTCTTTGAAAAATAGTCATAGAAAGATATAGCGTTAAGCGCCAGAATCAGAACGGCGCATACAGTATTCAGAAGCTCTATATCTCCAAGAGGCGTTATCATAAGACAAATACTTACCATCGTTACGGCAGTTTTGATTTTTCCCGACCAGCCTGCCGCCATTACTATGTTCTGGCTTGCGGCTATCATACGAAGACCGTCCACCGCAAGGTCTCTGCCCACCACTATAATAGCGACAACAGCCGGAAGCTGACCTACGGCTGTAAAGCAGATGAGGGCAGTGGTAACAAGAAGCTTGTCCGCAAGAGGATCCATAAATTTACCGAAGTTCGTAACGAGATTGTGCTTTCTTGCCAAATGCCCGTCAAGAAAATCCGTGAGACTTGCCGTTACAAAAACAATCAGCGCGGCGTACCACAAATCAGTATAGAGAAAAAGCACAAGATACACGGGTACCAGCACGACCCGCATTACAGTCAGCTTATTGGGCGTATTCATATTTTTCATTATAATAGCCTCCAAAGGTATCTATATTACGCAGGTAAGTATAAACCAGGCAGAAAAATAAATCAAGCTTTGTTAAAGGTTAAACGACCTCTCCTACAAGCTCCCCCTCAAGTTCGCCCCGGATCACAATGTCGTAAAATTCGCCTATATTCACGTTTTCTCCGCTAAACCAGATAAGTCCGTCCACATCGGGGCTTTCAGCAAAACTTCTCCCGCCGTAAAGGCAAAGCTCATCGCTGTATCCCTCGCAGAGCACACGCTCCCGTTTTCCGATTCGTGAGGCGTTAAATTCCTCCATAATACCCTGGGAAATTTCATCGATTATCTCCGCCCGGCGCTCCGCTTCCTCCTTCGGCACATAGTCCATTGTGTAGGCAGGGGTTCCTTCCTCCGGTGAAAATGGGAAAACTCCGGCACGCTCTATTTTAGCCTCCCTGACAAACTGGCAAAGCTCCTCAAACTCAGCCTCACCTTCCCCCGGAAGACCTGTAATAATACTGGTTCTCAAAACAACTCCCGGAATCCTCTCACGAAGCTTTTTAAAAAGCTCACGAATTTCGTCGCCAGTACCGCGGCGCTTCATCGCCTTTAATATGCTGTTATTAATGTGCTGGATAGGAATATCCAGATATTTAAGCACCTTTTCCTCGCTGGCGATAACGTCAATAAGCTCATCATCAACGCCGTCAGGGTAAAGATAGTGAAGCCTTATCCACTCTATGCCGTCTATTTTGCAAAGCTCCCTGACAAGTTCGGCAAGACTCCGCTTCCCGTAAATATCCGCGCCGTAAAGTGTGGGATCCTGGGCTACCACAATAAGCTCCTTAAGCCCGCCGGCGGCAAGGTTCTTTGCCTCCTCGATAATATTCTCCATAGGTCTTGAGCGGAACTTTCCCCTGAGAGATGGTATTACGCAGTAGGCGCAGCGGTTACTGCAGCCCTCGGCGATTTTTATGTAAGCCCAGCTGCTGCCTGTGGAAACAAGACGTTCAGCCTCACTTATAGGGCAGTCAATGTCCCCGAAAAGTGTAATTTTATCCTCATTTTTACCTCTGAGCGCCGTAAGTATTTCCTCAACGCTACCGGTACCTACAAGGGCGTCAATCTCTGGCATTTCCTCCAGCAGGGTGTCTTTGTACCGCTGGGCAAGGCAGCCTGTGACAACAAGCTTTTTAAGTCTTCCGGTTTTCTTGTATTCCGCCATTGTCAGTATATTTTCAATAGCCTCAGTCTGAGCGCTTTCTATAAAAGCACAGGTGTTAACAATGGCCACATCAGCCTCCTCCGGCTCATCTGTTATTTCATAGCCCGCTTTCTCCGCAAGAAAAAGCATCTGCTCCGAATCTATCAGGTTTTTCGCGCAGCCAAGAGAAACAAGGCACAGCTTTGCCATATTATTTTACTCCTCCGTCATTTCAAGCATTTCGTCATATTTTCCAAGGGCAGTTCTTATATCGCTCCAGCTAAAGCCCCGGCGCACAAGCATAACTGTAAGCCGTTTAAGCTCCTTTTTATCAGGAGCCTTACCCTTTAGCTTCTTGTTTATCAAACTGTCCAGCGTATCCGTACCCTCGGGAAGTTCGCTTAGCGCGTCATCCCATAGCTCGCGGTTTATGCCGCGGCGGCTGAGCTCCTGCTTTATCCTGCCCATGCCGTAGCCCTTTTTTGAGTAATGTCGAACAACCGTCCTGGCATACTCCCCGTCGTTAAGGGCTCCTACCCGCTCCATAATATCAGCCGCGTTTTCCGCCGCCTCCGCAGAGTCGCCCTTGGCGGTGAGCTTTCCGATAAGCTCCCTGCGGCTCATCTGCCTGTTTGAGAGAAGATGAAGAGCACGCTCTTTTGCTCTTGACCTTTCCTCCGCAGCCATGAGCCGCGTAACCTCGTCCTCACTAAGCTTTCTTCCCTCATAAAGGGAAAAATCGGCAATCATGTTTATATCGGCGGTAACGGTGGTTTCATCGCTCAGCTTAACATAAAACCGCCCCTCTACATTGCGGCTTCTTGTAACCGACAAAACCTCCATCAGCCCTCAAAGTCCTCTGCGGAAACATCTATCGCCCGTCCTGCCGCCTGAGCTGCCCTCTTTGCCTGAGGCGTCATAAGCTTGTAGGCATTGTTCCTTATCTGCTCCTCGATGGCGTCGGCAATCTCCGGGTTATCCTTAAGGTATTTCTTAACACCCTCACGCCCCTGAATTCTCACATCATTGTAGGTAAACCAGGCGCCGCTTTTCTCGATTATATCAAGCTTGACCGCAAGGTCAACTATTTCTCCAACCTTGGAAATTCCCTCGCCGTACATAAGGTCAAACTCAGCCTCCTTAAACGGCGGAGCCACCTTGTTTTTAACTATCTTTGCCCTGGTACGGTTACCAATCATCTCGGTTCCGTTTTTAAGCGTCTCTACCCTTCTTACGTCAATCCTGACGCTGGCAAAATATTTAAGGGCACGTCCGCCGGGGGTAGTCTCCGGGTTTCCGTACATAACACCGATTTTTTCTCTCAGCTGGTTAATGAAGATGACTATGCAGTTTGTCTTTGAAATCGTACCCGCAAGCTTTCTCAAAGCCTGGCTCATAA
>CALWYM010000111.1 GCA_944385775.1 uncultured Oscillospiraceae bacterium
AGCCCGTTCCACGGCTCCATGATTATTACCGACATGGGCTCTCTTGGCATACCGCCCATATTCCACCACATATATAACTTCGGCACTTTGCCGGTGTTTATTTCCTTTGGCGCAAAGCGCCGTGTAAACGAGCTTACGAAGGACGGACAGGTTGTCCAGCGCCGCTACATTGACTATGACATTGTTATGGACGAACGTATTACCGACGGCTATACCTACGCCCAGGCTCTTAAAATGATGACCAGGTTCGTTAAAAATCCCTGGGAGCTTGAGGTGCCCCCGGAGCAGGTTTACGAGGATATTCCCTGAAAATTTAAACTCCGCTGTCTTTTAAGGCAGCGGAGCTTTTTTATTTGACGTAGTCCAGGTCAAAATAAAATTTTACCACATATGATGTGTCTCTGTTTGTTTTAAAGGAGGCTTCAATTTCAATGTGGCTGCTTTCGGTGGGAAGGGGGATTTCAGCGGGAATTTCGGTAAAGTAAAGGGTTTGGCTGTCAGTATTGTCCCAATTTGAGATTTTTACGGAAAATTTACCGCTTTGCTCATAGTTAAAGCTTAGCTCAAGGCTTTCAACAGCCTCTTTTTCTATGCCGGATATACCGCCGGGAGATATGTCGCCTTTGCCCCAGAAAATATCTTCTGAAATATCCTCGCCGCCGCGGATCGCGGAAATGAGCCGACAGATTAATCTGAAATCCGAGAATTCGCTTTCAAAATTGTACTTGTCAATGTATGACTTGGAATAGGTGACCCTCATATTGGCAACAGGCGCCGGGTCCGGGTCCGGTGCGGAGAAGTCTATATGAGATTTAAGAAAATCCTCATCGATATCTGTATCAAGTATAAACTGTGTCCCGGCTGCGGAGGCAAAGCCGTCGTAAATGCGGATTGATCCGCCGGACTTTAGCCATATTATAAATGTTGGATCTTTTGCGCTTAAATCAACCATTCCTACCACGACCTCATGGATGGGGAGAGACAGAACATAATCCATGATTATGTCATCGTCACAGGAGTAGAAAGAGTCGCCGTCAATATAGCCTTCCTGAACGGCGAGGTTTTCACTGCCGTCAAAATAATCTGAAATGGTTTTGTCGGCGCTGTCGGCAACGCCCACCAATGCGCTGCCGGCTGTAAGAGCCCCAAAGAGAGCCAGAACAAAAATGAATGTGCCGGGATTCTTCTTTTTGGGATTCAGTATGCTTTGAAGACGGTATTTCAAGCTTTTAGCCCTTGCAGAAAGGCAGGTGGAGAAGCCTTTTGAGGAATCGGCGCTGGACAAAATCAGCTCGGCATACTGGCGCCTGTCACAGTCCCAGGCGATATACAGGACCTCCTCATCGCAGCTAAGCTCGAAATCCTCGGAAGCCCGGATTGAGGAGAGGAAAACAAGAGGGTTAAACCAGTTCAGCGCCGAGATAAGACCCATAACAAGCTTGTTTTGCGTGTCACCCCGGATAATGTGGTAGACCTCGTGGCGCATTATAAGGTCAAGCTCCTTTTCCGTATATTTTCGCATGGGAAGGTAGAGCACCATTGTTATGCGGAAAAGTCCCAGAGTTACCGGTGAGGAAAGCTGATTTGTAATGTAGACAGGTATATTTCTATTTATCCCTCCGGCACGGAGATGGTGCTGCCACTGTCTTTGAATATCCGTGGAAGCCTCTCCAAGCCTGCCTTTCTTCAGGCGGCTGCGGTAGAAAAAGTGGGAAATAAACAGGTATATCGTAATAATAAAAGCAGGTATGAGCCATATAGCGTAAACTGTGGGGAGCAGAGCTTTCGGAAATCTTATAAATACCACAGGCTCAAAGAGAATTACGCCGACGTAGAAAAACTGTAACAGTATCCCCACCACAAGCCATAGCATACTGCATGTATACGGCTCAATAAATTTCCGCAGAAGCGGCATGGAAAAATAGAGGATTATATAGTAAAACCCAGTTAATACAAGAGTAATAAACATGCCGCCCAAAAGAGATTCGGAATTTATTGAGATAACAAGGAGAATTACAAAGTATATAAACAATACCACAGAAAACGTGGGCGTGTAGTTAAAAGCCTCATATTTAGAGTAATCGCCAAGTCTGGCCTTTTCAATTCTGCGGAAACGGAGACTGTAGGCTGCCCAGCTAGCAAAGCAGGTAACGGTAATGATCAGAAACCGATAGTAATCTGTCACAAAAATCACTCCTCTCTGTCCATGTCCAGCATTTTGCGAAGCTGGGAAAGCTCCTCCTTTGAAATGCCGCTGTGAGTCAGCGCCGCGGCAAATAAATCAACCCGCCCGGAGCAAAGCTCCCGGAAAAAGCTTTTTCCCTGACTGGCAAGGTATTCCTCCCTCGTTACAAGAGGTGTAAAAAGATTTGTCCTGCCATGCTTTTCAAGGCTCAGAAAGCCCTTTTCCGTAAGCCGTGAAAGCTGGGTCAGTATGGTGGATGGCATAAGACGGCTTTTTTCGTCCATTGCGCTTTCAATGTCCGCTCTGGAAACAGCGCTGCCCTTATCCCATATTATCTGCATTATGGCAAGCTCCCCCTCAGGAAGCCTTCTAATCTCACCCATAGCGTTATGCCCCCTCCCTTTTTATATTCTACTATTGTAGTAATTATATTCTACAATAGTAGAAGAAAATTGTCAAGGGTATTCTTGACTAAGGAAAGGGGGGAGAGTATAATTGTGTCTAACCCTGATATGAAAAATGAAAGGCAAAAAGTGAGGGAGGAAGGACAGGATGACACAGGGAATCGGCACAAGATGTGTGCAGGCGGGTTACACTCCCGGTAACGGCGAACCGCGGCAGATACCTATAATACAGAGCACTACGTTTAAGTATGACACAAGCGAGCATATGGGAAAGCTCTTTGACCTTGAGGAGGAGGGCTATTTTTATACAAGGCTTCAGAACCCCACGAATGACCGAGTGGCGGCGAAGATAGCCGATTTGGAGGGCGGCACGGCCGCCATGCTCACCTCATCTGGACAGGCTGCCAATTTCTATGCTGTTTTCAACATAGCGAGCTGCGGCGACCATGTGGTGTGCTGTTCCGCTGTTTACGGAGGGACATTCAATCTTTTCAATGTGACAATGAAGCGCATGGGAGTGGAATTTACCTTTGTAAGTCCCGACTGTACCGAGGAGGAGCTGGAGGCGGCATTTAAGCCCAACACGAAGGCTGTTTTCGGCGAGACCATAGCCAATCCTGCGCTGAGCGTACTGGATATAGAGCGGTTTGCGGCGGCGGCTCACCGTCACGGTGTGCCTCTTATTGTGGACAATACCTTTGCCACGCCTATAAATTGCCGTCCCATAGAGTGGGGCGCGGATATAATCACCCACTCCACAACG
>CALWYM010000112.1 GCA_944385775.1 uncultured Oscillospiraceae bacterium
TAAAGGCAAAGGCTGCAGTGGAGGTTACTGGAATGCCATCCGTATCTGACGACAGTGGTATTGAGATAGATGCCATGGATGGAGGTCCGGGAGTATATTCTGCCAGATTTTCTGGTGAAGACAGTTATGAAGTTACCAACAAAAGGGTTATAGATATTGTAAACAAATCAGGTAAGGGAAGGGGTGCGGACTACTACTGTGCAGTGGTTTGCGTTTTTCCCGATGGGAGTGAAATCTCAACTTGGGGGAAGACTGAAGGGACTATTGCGGAAGAGCCTAGGGGACAGGGCGGTTTTGGTTATGATCCCATCTTTGTTCCGGCGGGATATGATCGCACAATGGCTGAGCTTACTGAGGACGAGAAGAATGCCATAAGCCATAGAGGACAGGCTTTTCGTAAGTTTGCAAAGCTTCTTAAAGAGAAACTAGAAAAGGAACAGGTATAAATATGCTCACATCAAATCAGCGTGCGCAGCTTAAAAGCATGGCAGCAACCCTTAATCCAGTAATATATATCGGCAAAAACGGTGTAACAGAGAATGTTATTCAGGAGGCAGTAAATAACCTTAAAGCCCATGAGCTTATAAAAGGCAGAGTGCTTGAAAATTCCCTTCTGACGTCAAAGGAAGCCTTGCAGGAACTTGCCGTGGCTTGCTGTGCAGAACCTGTTCAGGCAATAGGGTCAAAATTTATTCTTTACAAGGAAAATAAACAATTACCTGTGGAAAAGCGCATATCGCTTGTAAGAAAATAAACTATGAAAATTGGTATTTACGGGGGCACGTTTAATCCTCCCCATATCGGACATCGAAATAGTGCGGAAAGAGCTGTCAGCGTCCTTAATCTTGACAAACTTCTTATCATACCCGCTAAAATTCCGCCTCATAAAAGATTGGCAGAGAATTCGGCGTCACCTGATGACAGGTTTGAGATGACTAAGCTTGCTATGAAAGGCGTAAACAAAGCTCAGGTATCTGATATTGAATATAAAAGAGACGGCAATAGCTACACTGTTGATACTGTTTGTCAGATAAGAGGTATGTATCCTTCTGCGAAGCTCTATCTTCTAATGGGTACAGATATGATAATGGGCTTTGAGAGATGGCGTGATTTTCATGTAATCATGAAAGAGTGCACCATCTGCGCATTTGCAAGGCACAACGGAGAGAGCAGAGATATTGAAGCTAAGCTTAAAGAGCTGGAGACTGACTACGGATGTAAGACGAAGATTGTTCCAACTGATATTGTAGATATATCATCTTCGGAGGAGAGGGAGCTTCTTTCTCAGCGTAAAGGAAGAGAATACCTGACTGATGATGTGTATTCGTTTATTATAGCCCGAAGACTATATGATTCCAAGCCTGATTTTTACTGGCTTCGCGAGAAAGCATACAGTATGCTGAAGCCCAAAAGGATACCACATGTAAGGGGCTGTGAAAAAGAAGCTGTATGTTTGGCAGTCAGATGGGGTGAAAGTGTTGATAATGCCAGAGAGGCTGCTATCTTGCATGACTGTACCAAAAAGGAGAATTTAGACGAACAGCTAAGGCTGTGTAAAAAATTTGGATATATGCCGGACGAGGATGAAAGAAAAAGTCCTAATCTTCTTCATTCAAAAACCGGTGCCCTTACGGCAAAATATATATTTGGGTGCTGCGACGCGGTTGTTAGCGCGATTATGTGGCACACTACCGGAAGAGCCAATATGACGCTTCTTGAAAAGATAATTTATTTGGCTGATTTTATGGAACCAACCAGAAGTTTTGACGGACTTGCAGAGGTAAGAAAACTGGCATACGAAAATCTTGATTTGGCAGTTGAAAGAGCATTTTCGTTAAGTCTTGAGGATGTTGAAAACAGGGGAATTACTCCTCACAAAACAACAGTTGAAGCTTTAAGGAGCATAAGAGAAACAATAGGGGATTGAGATAATGAAATTTTTTGGCAATAAGAGACGGGGTAAACATTCTCCCGGAGCTCCGTCTAAAAATACAGGTAACAGTTCCGGTAGACATAGAACAAAGAAAAAAACGAATGTTTTTGTTAAGGTATTTGTAATTTTGCTCGTAGTTATAGGTGCAGCCGGCATTGCGGGAGCTGCATATTATGCCTCATCAGTTAAACCGCCTGATATGACCCAGACTACAAACAGTCAGAATAAAATTCCGACTGGCGATAATAAGGGACCCGATGATATTGACGATTCAAATTCAGGAGAAAGCCCAAATTCCAGAAGTACCCAGAGGTATACATTTCTTCTTCTGGCAACCGATAAAATTAGCGGCAGTACCGATGGAATAATGGCGTGTACTTTTGATGCTGACGATTATTCCCTTGAAGTTGTTAGTATACCGAGAGATACATTGGTAAATGTAAGCTGGTCAACTAAAAAAGCTAATACGTTGTACTCATCAGGTAAAATTGAGAACCTTAAGGCTAACTTTGCCGATTTACTTGGCTATGAGGTAGATTTTTACGTTATAATAAGTCTTGATACCATTGAAAAAGTGGTTGATGCTGTGGGCGGAGTTGAATTTTATGTTCCACAGGATATGAAGTATAATGACCAGTATCAGGATTTATATATAAATTTTGAGGAAGGTCTGCAAACTCTTGACGGTGAAGATGCAGTCAAGCTTATGCGTTTCCGTAAGTACGCACAGGCAGATATTAAGAGAATTGAGGTAACTCAGGATTTTCTCAAGGCTATGGCATCTCAGGTGCTGGCAAATGTTGACGATGTCCCGATAACAACTATAATCGACATTTTAATAAACGATGTTAAAACTGATTTAACCTATGGAAACATGATTTGGTTTGCCAAAGAAATGTTTAAAATGGATTCCGAGAATGTTAATTTTCACACTTTACCTGGAAATACAGGGGATTCGATATACCAAGGAGGAAAGTATGTTTCTTACGTCACCATATATGTTGATGAGTGGCTTAAGATGATAAATGACTATCTAAACCCGTTTGACGAAGATATAACTATTGATGACGTAGATATTCTCACTAGAAACTCCAGCGGGCAGCTGTATGCCACAAGCGGTGTGAGAAAGGGAAGCTCGTCCTGGGGGTCTGGGGGAAGTTCCAGCAGTTCAAGCTCTAGCAGCTCAAGTTCCAGTTCAAGCAGTTCCAGTAGTTCGAATTCAAGTAGTTCAAGCTCCGGTTCAGCATCTGATAGTACAGACTCCGGCGGAACTGATTCAGATCTTACTTCTGAAAGCACTGAAACGTCAGATAGCAGTTCTGAAAATAACCCCTCGGATACAAGTCCTGAGACAGGCGACGTAGACGATGGAAATTCTTCTGATACAGACGGGAACGAGACCGATACAACCGGCGACGATGATGAAGAGAATTCCATAACATCGCCGGAGGACGATACATCTTCCGACAGTGAAGACCCCACTGATCCTTCAGGTGATGAAACTACTCCGCCAGAATCGGGGAATACAGATGGAGAAACAACTTCGTCCGGTAACGACCAAGTTTCTCCGCCGGAAAACGGCGTTTCCCCTGAGGGTGAGAACGTAACTTCCGGACAGGAGCAGTCTACTGATCCTCCTTTGGAGAATCAGTCTGAAACTTCTACAACAGATACGGGAGCAAATGCAGCTTCCGGCAGCGGTGTAGCTTAGAATTTATCCTTTATGAAAGGTGGTATAAAATGTTATCTTCATTTGAAGTGGCTCAGGAGGCTGTAAAAATTCTTGATGCGAAAAAAGCCAGTGACATTGTTCTTCTCAAAACTCATGATATTACTGTGCTTGCTGATTATTTTCTTATTTGTACAGCCACGTCAACCACTCATGTAAAGGCTCTTTCCGATGAACTTGAAAAAGCTCTAAAAGAAAAGGGAGAGCCACCGATTAGAACAGAGGGTTATCGCTCGGGCGGATGGATCCTTGTTGATTTTGGGTGCGTTGTTTGTCATATTTTTCTTGATGAGACAAGGAAATTTTATAATCTTGAGCATTTATGGGGAGACGCTCCTAAAGTTGATATTTCTGAATTCCTTATAAAGGAAAATTAAGCAATTACCGCTGTGGCAGATGGGAGAGAAGTTTAAAATGAAATATGATTTCACCAGGATAGAAAAGAAGTGGCAAAAAAGATGGGAGGATGAAAAACTTTTTGCTGCAAAAACAGGCTCATCAAAGCCTAAGTTTTACGCTCTTGTAGAGTTTCCGTATCCATCTGCGGAAGGATTACACGTTGGTCATCCGAGACCGTATACCGCAATGGACATTATCGCCAGAAAAAAGCGCATGGACGGATATAATGTGCTCTTCCCAATAGGCTTTGACGCCTTTGGTCTTCCAACGGAAAACTATGCAATAAAGCATAAGGTTCATCCAGCAGAGGTCACAAAACACAATATACATCATTTTACCGAGCAGCTTAAAATGCTTGGGTATTCCTTTGATTGGGATAGGGTAGTTAACACAACTGATCCGTCATACTATAAGTGGACACAGTGGATTTTCATTCAGCTGTTTAAACATGGTCTTGCGTACAAAGCCAAGATGCCTGTTAACTGGTGTACCTCCTGCAAGTGCGTTCTGGCAAACGAAGAGGTTGTCAACGGTAAATGTGAGCGATGCGGAAGTGAGGTTGTAAGACGCGAGAAGAGCCAGTGGATGCTTAAAATTACGGCGTATGCCCAAAGGCTGATTGACGACCTTGATGACGTGGACTTTATCGAAAGAGTAAAAACTCAGCAGAAGAACTGGATTGGAAGAAGTGTGGGAGCCGAGGTTGACTTTGATACCACTGAAGGTGATAAACTGCGCATTTTTACGACGAGAGCCGACACTCTGTTCGGTGTTACCTATATGGTTATTTCACCGGAACATTCCATTTTGGAAAAATGGGCACCTAAAATTAAAAATTTAGAGCAGGTACGTGAGTATCAGGCAGCTTCTGCTAGAAAGTCCGATTTTGAGCGCACTGAGATGGCTAAAGAAAAGACCGGTGTAATGCTGGATGGCGTCAAGGCAATTAATCCAGTTACCGGTGACGAGATACCTATATTTATTTCGGATTATGTCCTCGCAACATACGGAACAGGTGCAATTATGGCTGTCCCTGCTCATGATGAACGTGACTGGGAATTTGCTAAGAAGTTTGGTCTTCCAATTGTAGAGGTTGTTAAAGGCGGCGAAAACGTCCAGGAAAAAGTTTATACCGATGTAGAAACCGGCGTCTTGGTCAATTCTGGATTCTTGGACGGAATGAGTGTTGCTGATGCAAAAAAGGCTATTGTAAAATGGCTTGAGGACAAAGGAATTGGCGAGGAGAAAGTTAACTTTAAACTTCGTGACTGGGTTTTTTCACGTCAGAGATATTGGGGAGAGCCTATTCCTATTGTTTACTGTGAAAAATGTGGATATGTACCTATTCCTGAAGATCAGCTGCCTTTGCTGCTCCCGGATGTGGAGAACTATGAAACTACGGATAACGGTGAGTCTCCGCTGGCTGCCATGACTGATTGGATTAACACTACGTGCCCGTGCTGCGGCGGTGCCGCAAAAAGAGAAACTGATACAATGCCGCAGTGGGCCGGTTCAAGCTGGTACTTCCTCAGATATATGGATCCCCACAATGACAATGTGCTGGCATCAAAGGAGGCCCTTGATTATTGGTCTCCGGTGGACTGGTATAATGGAGGAATGGAGCACACCACACTCCATCTGCTTTATAGCCGCTTTTGGCACAAGTTCCTGTATGATATTGGCGTAGTACCGACTAAGGAGCCTTATCATAAGAGGACAAGCCACGGAATGATTCTTGGTCTTAATCCCCATAATTTTGAGAATCTGCCAGAAGAAGAAAGAGAGAGTCTTTTAAAGGAATATGGCAGCGAAAAAGCTGTAAGAAAGTACCTTGTTGAAAAATACGGGGAAATGGCAAATCACCCCATAGTTAAGATGAGTAAATCATTAGGCAATGTTGTTAATCCTGATGATGTTGTTGCAGAGTTTGGCGCAGACACTTTGAGAACATATATTATGTTCCTCGGAGATTTTGAAAAGGCTGCGCCTTGGCAAGAGAAAGCTGTTAAGGGGTGCAAACGTTTCCTCGACCGTATATGGAACTTATCCGAAAACAGGATTGATGGCAGTGAGGAACTCTCAAAGGAAAATGAAGTTTCAATTAATAAGACCATAAAGAAAGTCGGAGAAGACATTGAGGAAATGAAGTTCAATACTGCCATTGCCCAGCTTATGGCTCTTGTTAATGAGTTCTCTGCGTATGCTCCATCTAGGGGTGATATTAAGGCTTTGCTTACACTTTTGAGTCCGTTTGCGCCACATATCTCCGAGGAACTATGGGAGATTCAGGGCTTTGAAGGATATGCGTGCACACAAACATGGCCAAAATACGATGAAAGTAAGCTTGTGGAAAGGGAAAAGGAAATTGCTATTCAGGTCAACGGCAAGATGAGAGCAACCTGTGTAATTCCTGTTGACGCAGATGATGAAACTGTTATCAATATTGTAAAGAGCCAGGAGAAAATTGCGAGGGCATTGGAAGGCATGGAAATTGTCAAGACAATTATTGTAAAAAATAAACTGGTAAATCTAATTTTGCGTCCGGTAAAATAAATTTATGTTGACATTTCATTATTAAACAAGTATAATGTATATGTTCAGCGTAGTGTTGCCTGAATATGGGTTCAATGCAAAAATCGCAAAAGAACTTCGTATTAGCATAAAGCGTATCTATCGCATGTCGGAGGGAGGGAAATTCAGATGTCAGAAGTCCATGTTAAGGAAAATGAGTCACTTGATAGCGCTCTTAAAAGATTTAAGCGTAACTGTGCCAAGTCAGGCGTTCTCTCCGACCTTAGAAAAAAGGAATATTATCAGAGTCCTAGCGTAAAGCGCCGTAAGAAATCTGAGGCTGCTCGCAAGAACAAGAACAAGCGTTATTATTAATTGATAAGATGACCGCCTGGTATATGTTGCCGGCGGTCATTTTACGTAACTGGAAAAAGAACAATAAAAATACTTAAAATTTAAAATTAACTGTTGACAAACAGCCTATTTTTTAGTATAATTTCTCTTGTCGCTGATGTGAGACGGACATATGGGAGTTTAGCTCAGCTGGTTAGAGCGCCTGCCTTACAAGCAGGAGGTCACAGGTTCGAGCCCTGTAACTCCCACCATCACAAAGCGGTATGGCCGAGTAGTTCAGCTGGTTAGAACGCCAGCCTGTCACGCTGGAGGTCGAGGGTTCGAGCCCCTTCTCGGTCGCCACAATTAATCCCACAATTTTTTGTGGGTAATATGCCCAGATAGCTCAGTTGGTAGAGCAAGGGACTGAAAATCCCTGTGTCGCTGGTTCGATTCCGGCTCTGGGCACCATTTATGCGGCTTTAGCTCATCTGGTAGAGCGCCACCTTGCCAAGGTGGAGGTAGCGAGTTCGATCCTCGTAAGCCGCTCCATTTTTTGGCGACATAGCCAAGTGGTAAGGCAAGGGTCTGCAAAACCCTGATTCCCCGGTTCAAATCCGGGTGTCGCCTCCATAAATGTTGCGTTTTTTATACGCAGTAAAATCCCTATTCAGTTTTGAATAGGGATTTTTATTTTTAAATTACTGTGGCATATTTAGCCTATGTAGTTTATAATGGTTTCGAGGAGATGATATTTTATTATGAATTTTGAAACATTTCAAGGTATAATAATACCCTTTATAGGTACTGCACTGGGATCCGCTTGTGTATTCTTTATGAAGGGTGAGTTAAATAGAACTGTTCAGAGATGCCTTACTGGATTTGCGGCAGGAGTTATGGTTGCGGCATCAGTGTGGAGTCTTCTTATACCGAGTATGGATCATGCTGAAAACATGGGTAAATTTGCTTTTGTTCCAGCTGTTGTTGGATTATGGACCGGAATTTTGTTTTTATTATTTCTTGATAAATTGATACCCCATCTGCATATGAATAGCGATAAGGCAGAAGGTCCCAAATCAAAGCTTGCGAGAACAACCTTGATGCTTCTTGCCGTTACGCTACATAATATTCCGGAGGGAATGGCTGTTGGGGTCGTTTATGCGGGATTTATTTCGGGTAACGTAAATATAACCGCCGCTGGAGCTTTGGCTCTTAGTATTGGAATAGCAATTCAGAATTTCCCGGAAGGTGCTATTGTATCCATGCCATTAAGATCCCAGGGTATGAGCAAAGGAAAATCTTTTGCCTGTGGTCTTGCGTCCGGAATTGTTGAACCCTTTGGCGCCTTTTTAACAATAGTCGCGGCTGGTCTTGTTATACCGCTTTTGCCATATTTTTTAAGTTTTGCTGCCGGCGCAATGATTTATGTAGTCGTGGAGGAGCTTATTCCGGAAATGAGTGAGGGCGAACATTCAAACATTGGCACAATAATGTTTTCTGTTGGTTTTGCGTTAATGATGACTTTGGATGTGGCTCTGGGTTAAAGTTAATGGATACTGCAGTTTTTAAAGTGGATGATATCCGTCTTATGATTACCGAGAAAAATGGATTTATTACGAATGTTTCGTTTGCAAAAAAGGAAGATGTTGATTCTATTCCCAATAATGGATTAATATTAGAATGTATTCGCCAGCTCACGGAATACTTTAACGGAAGGAGACGTAAATTTGATATACCACTGGTCCTGTCGGGAACGCCTTTTCAAAAAAGTGTATGGACAGCAATTTCATTTATTCCGTGGGGTACAGTATGTACATATAAGGAGCTTGCAGACAAAATAGGTCATCCAAAGGCATACAGAGCGGTGGGTATGGCATGTAACCGCAATCCGGTGGTTATTATTATACCGTGTCACAGAGTACTAGGATCAGACGGTTCTCTTACAGGATATGCAGGAGGACTGGATATGAAGCGAAAGCTCCTTTCACTGGAAACGGCACTGAAGAAAAATTAGGCAAATTATAATTTTTAGGGCTTTATTTTACGTGATAAAATTGTTATAATTCGATTTATATGAATTACAAGATAGGGGAGGACTATATTATGGAGTACAAATCAGATATAGAGATTGCACAAAGTGCAGAGATGCTTAACATCAAAAATATAGCGGAAAGTGTGGGCATTGACGAGAAATATCTTGAGCAGTATGGTAATTATAAGGCAAAAATCAGCCTTGATTTTTTAAATAATGTTAAAGATAGGAAAGACGGCAAGCTTGTTTTGGTAACCGCTATAACCCCGACAGCTGCGGGAGAGGGCAAGACTACGACAACTGTAGGTCTTGGCGACGCCATGAGACGCCTTGGAAAGAAAAGCGTCATTGCACTCAGGGAACCTTCTCTGGGACCAGTTTTCGGCATAAAAGGCGGAGCAGCAGGTGGCGGATATGCGCAGGTAGTTCCTATGGAGGATATCAACCTTCACTTTACAGGAGATTTCCACGCCATAGGTGCGGCAAATAACCTTTTGGCTGCGATGATAGATAACCATATATACCAGGGAAATGAACTTGGAATTGACCCAAAGAGCATTACATGGCGCAGATGCGTTGACATGAATGACCGCCAGCTCAGGAATATTGTTGACGGTCTTGGCGGAAAAACCAATGGAAACCCCAGAGAGGACGGATTTGATATAACCGTTGCCAGTGAGGTTATGGCTATTTTCTGCCTTGCCACCGGGATAAGTGATCTGAAAAAGAGGCTTGCCTCAATTATTGTCGGTTATACTTATGACGGAAAGCCTGTTACAGCCGGAGATTTAAAAGCTGAGGGAGCCATGACCGCTCTTCTAAAAGACGCAATAAAGCCTAATTTGGTACAGACTCTTGAGCATACTCCTGCTTTTGTACATGGTGGACCGTTTGCTAATATTGCCCATGGCTGCAATAGCGTAATTGCCACGAAAATGGCAATGAAGCTTGGAGATTACTGCATAACAGAGGCAGGATTTGGCGCAGATCTTGGTGCGGAAAAGTTTTTGGACATTAAATGTCGTGCTGCCGGGATTAAACCCTCTGCAGTTGTTATAGTTGCCACGGTGAGGGCTTTGAAAATGCATGGAGGCGCTGATAAAAAGGAGCTTTCTGCAGAAAACCTTTCCGCTCTTGAAGCTGGGTTGCCAAATCTTTTAAGACACGTTGAAAATATTACTAAGGTGTTTAAGCTCCCAGCAGTGGTAGCAATTAACCGTTTCCCCACAGATACAGAGGCTGAGCTTGCGCTTATCGAGGATAAATGCAGAGAGCTTGGAGTAAACGTTGCTTTGTCTGAGGTGTGGGGAAAAGGTGGAGAAGGTGGAATTGAGCTTGCAAAAGAAGTTATCCGGCTTTGCGAGTCAGAGAATGAATTTACCTACTGCTATGACTTATCTACGTCAATAAGAGAAAAGCTGAATGCCATATGCAAGAAGATATATCATGCAGACGGATATACGTTTGCCGGGAGCGCAGCAAAACAGGCTAGAAAGCTTACAGAGCTCGGTTTTGGAAACCTTCCAATATGTATGGCTAAAACTCAATACAGTTTCTCTGATAATCAAAAGCTTCTTGGGGCACCTGAGAATTTTAAAATTACAGTCAGAAACCTTAAGGTGTCAGCAGGAGCAGGATTTATTGTCGCACTTACCGGAGATGTGATGACAATGCCAGGACTTCCTAAAGTTCCTTCTGCTGAGAAAATTGATATTGATGAAAACGGACAAATTTCAGGTCTTTTCTGAGCTTATTTGTGTAGGAGGAATTTTATTTGAATTGGAATTTTTCTGAAAAATCCCTCGATGAATTCTCCCAAATGCTGTTTTCCAAAACCCCTGCTCCTGGCGGGGGCGCAGCCTGCGCATATGTTGCGGCTATGGGCGCCTCGTTGGTAGGTATGATGGGTAACTTTACAGTTGGGAAGAAAAAGTATGCGGATTCCGAGGAAGAGGTATTTTACATACTTGAAAAGGTCGGAAACGCAAGAGCAAGACTTCTTCACCTTGCAAGCCTTGATTCAGCAGCCTTTGACACCGTGTCAAAGGCATACGAAATGCCAAAGGATACATTGGAACGCAGCCTTGCCATAAGTGAAGGTCTGAGAGAGACCGCTCTTGTTCCTGTGGAGGTTATGAAAATTTGCGCCGAAAACATGGAATATGCTTTAAGGCTTTTATCAATAGGAAATCTCAATCTTGCTTCCGATGCAGGCTCCGCTGCTGAATTTTTCCTGGCTGCTGCTAAAGGCTCCATGTTCAATGTTGTTGAAAACACATCCAGGATGGACGATTTGGAAATGTCAGAACGCTTTTTTGAGGAAGCAAAAGCTTTACTTGCCCAATGCCATGAGCTGGAAAGTGAAATTTACGGTGTCCTTTTGGATATGAAGAATATAAAATAGCATGCAATGAAAAGCAGCCCGGACTACAACAGTCCGGGCTGTAATAATATATAAGATTTCATTATGTATCAAAAGAATAGAACTGAAAATCGGCATCTTTTAAAATTTTTATGGCAGATTCATTAT
>CALWYM010000113.1 GCA_944385775.1 uncultured Oscillospiraceae bacterium
GTTATATTTTTGGTCAAGGAAAAAGCCTGTTTTCTGTCCGTTTTCAATATCTACAAAATATTTTATACCGTTTTCCACTATCTCCGTCACAGCGCTTTCCGCCTTTTTGTACCAGCCCTTGCCACACTCCATACCCTCAAGATTTCTGATGGAGGATTCGTTTCTAAGATAAACTCCGTTTATTTTCTCCCCCATCTCCTCAAGTGTCTCAATAAGTGTATCAAGGATAACGTCACGGCGTTTTTCCGTGCCCAATGACAAAATCTCAACGGAGAGCAAATCATTATACCTGTCTACCGTAAGACCGGGGTACTGGTCAGCCTCACCGTGAACCAGACGGCAACACCTAAAGTCATCTCCGGGCATAACGGTTTTGCGATAGGAAACGGCATACTGGGCACGCCTTTTCCAAAATGCTCTGTCAAACTTATCGTTGGCGTTCCGTGATAAAATACGAACCGTAATTTTAGAATTATTATTGTAAAATCCGCTTCCCATATATGTACCGTTTTTCGTGCACACATCAACTATATCGCCGTTCGAGACCTCACCATCAATATCCGTAATCTCAGCGCCGTAAACCCATACATGACCGCCGCGAACCATGCGCTCCGCCTTGGGCGTTATGTAAACTATGGAATAATCCCTTTTCGTCATGCTTTTCACTTCTCCAAAATTTAATCGTACCCTGTATAATACCATTTTTAAAAGGTCCTTGTCAATTTTTCTTCTCGAGCCGCAGTGACATATATTAATTTCCCAAAAAAAGTATTGACAAAATCTTGCATAATACATTATACTGATAATATAGCTAATAATGTGTGAGTTTTTGTCATATTTTTGTATATTTTGACCACATTACAAGATTGTATTCTATTAGAAGGGGTGTATACGGAGATGAAAAAAAACAGGAAATCAGCGCCAATATATCCGATCCTTTTTTTCGTTTTAAGCGTCGGCTGCGCTGTGCCCGCATATTGGACCGGTAG
Organism: uncultured Oscillospiraceae bacterium; assembly: GCA_944385775.1. Lineage (GTDB taxonomy): Bacteria > Bacillota > Clostridia > Oscillospirales > Oscillospiraceae > RUG626. The sequence goes on from CALWYM010000113.1 coordinate 990, forward strand.
TTTTTATACTTAATGGTGACCCCATGCGTAAAAAAATACGTTTGTTTAAAGATGAGAACGGTAAAATAGTTTGGACAAGTTGGCTTGATATTACTATTATATCGGCGCTGATTCTCTCATTTTTCTTATTACCCATTAATCCTAAAAGGTCGGTGTTTTTCAATCCGGGTTCTATCATGTACGACGCAGACTATATGGAGATATACAAGGGCAGCGAGCTTCTATACAGTACGGAGAATGTACTTGATACTGTATATACATATGACGGTCTGCCATTTGTCGTTTACACCTTGAGAATTGGGATTAACAGACTTATGGTTAAATCTCTTTACAAAATGGTATTTTACGCCGACGGCAAAAAAACCGGCACAATTCATATTATGACGTCCAATTCCTCTTTGGCTCGGAAAATTATCGAGAAGGACGAAAACAATCATTACTGGTGTGAGTTAAACGGCGATTACGTCTATTGCCGTATGACGACAAGTTACTTTACTTTTCCCCAGAGCTATTACGATAAGCTAGAGGACATTTTATTTAACAATGAAAAAACCTGAGAGCAAAAATAGCTCTCAGGTTTCTTTTTTATTCCTTCACAATGCCCAGAATATCCTCTGCGTGCTTTACCTGCTCCTCCGTGGGAGTGGGAACGCCCTCAAGGGGATATGGGATTTTAAGCGCCTCCCACTTGAAAAGTCCCAGTGTGTGGTATGGCAGAATTTCAACCCTCTTAACTGTTTTAAGGCTATCAATAAAATCCTTAAGTCTGTGAAGCTCGCTGTCGTCGTCGGTAATTCCGGGGACGAGGACACGGCGGATCCACATATCCTTATTATTATCCGAAAGCCACCTTGCCATTTGGAGAATGTTCTCATTTGTCCAGCCGGTAAGCTCACGGTGGGCTTTGTCGTCGGTATGCTTAAGGTCCAGCATAACAAGGTCTGTGACCTCCATAAGAGCCTTAAACTTTGAGTAAAATGGCTCCTCTGTTGTAAACGGATTTCCGGCAGTGTCCAATGTTGTACTTACTCCATGATTTTTGGCAATGGTAAAAAACTCCGTGAGAAAATCTATCTGAAGAAGCGGTTCGCCCCCGGAAACGGTAATTCCGCCTGTTTGTCCCCAATAGTTATGATACCTGTACGCCTTTTCAAAAAGTGCCTCGGCAGTCCACTCATCGCCGCAGCCCGTTGCCCAGGTCTCCGGATTATGGCAGTATTTACACCGCATATGGCAGCCCTGCATGAACACCACAAAGCGTACTCCCGGTCCGTCCACAAGACCGAAGGTCTCCAGAGAGTGTATATATCCAACAGTTTTTTCGCTCATAATCTTCATTCCTCAATATAAACTATGCAGGCTCCCATTATATCACGAAAGCCTGCATATTTGATTTCTATAAATCTACGCCCTTCCGGGCAGCGGCGCAAGCCATGCCGTACTGATTACAGTACCTTGTGGCAGGTTCTTGCAATAACGTCAAGCTGCTGCTCTCTTGTAAGGTCAATAAACTTTACGGCGTAGCCGGAAACACGGATCGTGAAGTTGGCGTACTCCTCCTTCTCCGGGTGCTCCATAGCGTCGATAAGCTTCTCGGTGCCGAAGACGTTTACGTTCAGGTGGTGGGGTCCCTGGCAGAAGTAGCCGTCCAGAACCTGAACAAGGTTAGTAATACGCTCGCTCTCGGAATGACCGATTGCGTCGGGGTTAATGGTCTGGGTATTGGAAATACCGTCAAGAGCCCAGTGGTAAGGAAGCTTTGCCACGGAATTGAGGGAAGCAAGAAGTCCGCTCTGCTCTGCGCCGTAGCTTGGGTTTCCGCCGGGAGCGAAAGGAGTAAACGCCTTACGTCCGTCAGGAGTTGCGCCTGTGGCCTTACCGTAAACAACGTTTGAGGTAATGGTAAGAATAGAGGTGCTGGGCTCGGAATTACGATAGGTATGGTGCTTTTTAATCTTGGTAATAAACATACCGAGAAGGTTTACGGCAATATCGTCAGCTCTGTCATCATCGTTGCCGTACTTGGGGAAGTCACCCTCAATCTCGAAGTCTACCGCAAGACCGTTTTCATCACGAATTGGCTTAACCTTAGCGTACTTGATAGCGCTGAGAGAGTCAACAACGTGGGAGAAACCTGCGATACCCGTGGCAAAGGAGCGGCGGACATCGGTGTCGATAAGCGCCATCTCTGCCTCCTCATAGTAGTACTTATCGTGCATATACTGAATGAGGTTCAGTACATTCACGTAAAGACCGCAGAGCCAATCCATCATAACGTCAAACTTCTTCATAACCTCATCATAATCAAGATACTCAGAGGTAATAGGAGCATAGGCAGGACCAACCTGGGTATGGCTTCCGTCCTTCTCAGGCTTCTCGTCAACACCGCCGTTTATAGCGTAGAGCAGGCACTTTGCCAAATTTGCCCTTGCGCCGAAGAACTGCATCTCCTTGCCTGTCTCAGTGGCGGAAACGCAGCAGCAGATGCTGTAATCGTCGCCCCAGTAAGGCTTCATTATATCGTCGTTCTCATACTGAATGGAGCTTGTGTCAATGGAAACCTTTGCCGCGTAACGCTTAAACGCCTCAGGCAGCCTGGGGCTGTAAAGAACGGTGAGGTTCGGCTCGGGAGCGGGACCCATGTTCTCCAGAGTGTGGAGGAAACGGAAATCGTTCTTTGTAACCATGCTGCGACCGTCAAGACCGGTACCGCCCATCTCAAGAGTCGCCCAGACTGGGTCTCCGGAGAACAGCGCGTTGTATGACGGAATACGGGCAAACTTGACCATACGGAACTTCATTACAAGATGGTCAATAAGCTCCTGTGCCTCGCTCTCGGTAATTGTACCGTTTTCAAGGTCACGCTCAATATAAATATCAAGGAAGGTGGAGATACGTCCAACGCTCATGGCAGCGCCGTTCTGGGTCTTGATAGCGGCAAGGTAACCGAAATACAGCCACTGAACAGCTTCTTTCGCGTTGTGCGCAGGCTTGGAAATATCATAGCCGTAAATTGCGGCCATGTCCTTCATTCCCTTAAGGGCGCCAATCTGACGGGCAATCTCCTCACGCAGGCGGATAACATCGTCTGTCATGGTTCCGTCGCCACAGTTTGCAAAGTCCTTCTGCTTCTCCTCAATGAGGAAATCAATACCGTAAAGTGCAACACGACGGTAGTCGCCTACGATACGTCCACGACCGTAGGTATCCGGAAGACCGGTAATGATGTGGCTGTGACGGGCAAGCTTCATCTCGGGAGTGTATGCGTCAAATACAGCCTGGTTATGAGTACGTACGTACTCTGTGAAAATCTTGTGAAGCTCCGGAGAAGGTGTATAACCGTAAGTGGTGCAGGCCTGCTCAGCCATCTTTATGCCGCCGTAAGGCATAAACGCCCTTTTAAGGGGCTTATCAGTCTGAAGACCCACAACCTTCTCAAGGTCCTTAAGATCCTCGTCAATATATCCGGGACCATATGCCGTGAGACCTGATACTACCTCAGTCTCGCAATCCAGCACTCCACCCTTCGCGCGCTCCTCCTTCTGAAGCTTTGAAAGCGCTCCCCAAAGCTTATTCGTAGCCTCAGTTGGTCCGGCAAGGAATGACTCGTCGCCGTCATAAGGCTTATAGTTATTCTGGATGAAGTCCCTAACATTGACTTCTTCTTTCCAGATACGACCGTTAAAGCCGTTCCACTGTTCAAAAGTTTTCATATATCTCCTCCTGTTAGCGTTAGTTAACCTAGTTTTATACGATTAGAGTATATCATAACTTAATTAAATTTCAAGAGTCAATGACTAGGGAAATGCTCAAATTGTACTCTTGCACAAAAAAAGGGTCAATCACTGAAAAAATTTTTGTCTATCAAAATAATATTGTTTCTCAAAATCCTACTATATGTTGCGATAATTTTATATTATATAACTATATCTGGTGAGTTATCGGTAATGATTATTATTACCTTTATTTTCCGTTTAAGAACATTTTACATGCGAAGCATTGCTTACATAAAGTGTAAATGAGGGGTAGTTTGACAATTATATGGCGATGTGCTAAACTGTCATAGGTTTTGAATTTCAAGGAAAGAGATGAATTCATTTATGACAGAATCGCCTCGGAAAAAACACGTTTTAAAAAGGTTTTTACCATATCTTCTCAAGTACAAATGGATAATGGTTTTCGACCTTTTTTGCGCCTCACTTACCACAATATGCGATATAGTGCTGCCAAGAATGGTAAGGTATCTGACAGATTCAGCCACCGATTCCTCTATTGTCCTCACGGTAGAAGGCGTCGTCAGGCTGACTCTTATATACATAGCGCTACGTCTAATTGACGGCGCAGCCAATTTCTATATGGCGTCAACGGGTCACATTATGGGCGTAAAGATTGAGACCGATATGCGCCGTGACGCGTTCCACCATCTTCAGCGGCTCAGCTCCACCTTCTATTCCAATACAAAGGTGGGTACCATCATGGGGCGCATAACAAACGACCTTTTTGATGTTACTGAGTTTGCCCATCACTGTCCGGAGGAATTTTTCATTGCCGCCATAAAGCTCACCGTATCCTTTGCCATTCTCTGCGGCACCAGCGTTATCCTCACTGTGATTATCTTCGGCTGTGTACCCATTATGGTAGTACTGAGCTTTTATCTTAACAGGAAGCTGGGCGCTGTCCGCTATGCCCAGAGGGTCAAGGTAGGCGAGCTTAACGCCACACTGGAGGACAGCCTTCTCGGTCAGCACGTAATCAAGGCCTTCGCCGTAGAGGACAAGGAGGAGGAGCGCTTTGACCGTGACAACCAGGAGATGAAGAAAATTCAAAAAATTAATTACTACGCCATGGCGACCCTTAACACCTCCACACGTCTTTTTGACGGGCTTATGTACACTGTCGTCATTCTTTTCGGCGGAATTTTTCTTGTCAAGGAGCGGATTTCCGCCGGCGACCTTGTGGCGTACGTTATGTATGTGGGCACACTGATTGCCACCATAAGGACGATAGTAAACTATCTTGAGCAGTTTCAGCGCGGCGTTACGGGAATTGAGCGTTTTCTTGAAATTATGGATACTCCCGTTGACATTGAGGACAAGCCCGACGCCAAGGATATTTCCGTTTCCAAGGGCGGCGTTGAGTTCCGCCACGTGAGCTTTGAATAGCCCGACGACCACAATCAGGTGCTTTGGGACGTAAATCTCAATATTAAACCCGGTGAAAATCTGGCTCTGGTAGGTCCCTCCGGCGGTGGAAAAACGACCCTTGTAAACCTTATCCCCCGTTTCTACGACGTTACCAGCGGTGAGATTCTCATCGACGGGCAGGATATTCGTGACGTGACCCTGCGGAGTCTTCGTAAGTCCATCGGCGTTGTGCAGCAGGATGTTTACCTCTTTAGCGGCACCGTCGCGGAAAATATCGCCTACGGCAAGCCCGGAGCCACAAGGGAAGAAATCGAGGAAGCGGCAAAGCTTGCCGGCGCTCACGATTTTATCTCACAGCTTAAAAACGGATACGACACATATGTGGGCGAACGTGGCGTAAAGCTCTCCGGAGGACAGAAGCAGCGCATATCCATAGCTCGTGTATTTTTGAAAAATCCACCTATTTTACTTCTGGACGAAGCTACCAGCGCCCTGGACAACGAAAGCGAGGTGCTTGTAAGCCACAGCCTTGAAAAGCTTGCCAAGGGCAGAACGACCCTGACCATCGCCCATCGTCTTACTACCATCAAAAACGCTGACAGAATTGTTGTTCTCGGTCTTAACGGCATTGAGGAGGAGGGCACCCATCAGCAGCTTCTTGAAAACAAGGGTCTATATTACAGGCTTTGGAACGGTCTTGTACAGGAACAGACTCTTACAAACCACGTGTAATAAATAAAGCCGTGTCCCCATTTGAGACACGGCTTTTTATTTTTGCAGAATTTTGTTCCAGCTCCACTCCGGCGGCGCAGAAAAGGTCAGGCTTTCCCCGTTCCAGGGGAAAAAAATTTTTTCGCACCACAGGGCGACGTCACCTTTTAGCCTGCTGCCGTACTTGCCGTCCCCTGCCAATGGGTGCTTTCTTGACGCAAACTGCACTCTTATCTGGTGGGTCCTCCCGGTGGCAAGACGTACACGGCACATTGACACCGTCTCACCCTCAGGCGTTTTCAGTTCCCTTTCCACTATGTAAAAAAGCTTTGCATATTTTGCCCCCTTACGCTGGCTTTTTACGGGAAAAACCTTGTTTTTCCCGCTGTCCTTAAAGAGATAGTCCTCCATCTCCCCATGCTTTTCGGAAAACTCTCCGGCACAGAGGCAGATATACTCCTTTTTAAGCTTACCCTCCAGCAGAAGCTTTGAAAGCGTACCGGTGGCTGTTTTGTTCTTTCCGAAAACCATAACGCCGCCCACAGCTCTGTCAAGGCGGCTCACTGTACCCACGTAGGCGTCATCTTTCCCCCAATGTTCTGAAAGAAGCGACCTCATGCCCTCCTCGCTGGACACCCCTGAAGGCTTTACCGCAAGTATAAAATCCTCATTTTCAAAAAGTATGTTCACTTATCCACCTCATCTTTCTCCCTTATGGCAAGGCTCAGTAGAAGCATTCCCCCCATTATGAGAAGAACGGAAAATTCCTGCACCCACTGGGGCAAGACATATACCCCCAAATGCCTTACGTCCTCTACCATAATATGATACGCCAAAGGCAGACCGAAAAGAGGTATAAGCAGCTTTTTTCTGCTGTGCATACCCAAAACCACCGAGCCGTAGAGAAAAAGCACCGTAAGATAAAGCACCGTGCAAAAAATATTGTGCCAAAGGGAAAAGCTCTGTGCCTTTAGAATAAAAAATACTATGCCGATAAAAAGCGGTATAAGGGTTATATAAAGCTTTTTCCTGCCGTATTTAAGTATGGTCACGGGGAAAAGCGCGGCGGCGGTAATGGGGAAAACTCCTCTTGTGAGCCACAAAAGTCCCTCTCTGTTCTCCTCCCAGCCAAACGTCCACCACACGCGAAGTATAAAGGACAGCCCGAAAAGCGTAACGCAAAGCTTTACCTTCCCGTCACCTGGTCTGACATAATAACGATACTTGAAAAGCACGGTTCTCCCCCCTGCTTTAGTAAATACGGCGCAGCCCAAAAAGACTGGACTGCGCCGTATAAGTTTTTGTTTTACTTTTCCGATTACACCTCAACAGCCTTAAGAGCTCTTTCCATACGGTCGAGAGCTTCCTTGAGCTGAGAGCGTGGGCAGCCAAAGTTCAGACGGACAAACTTGCCTGCGCCAAAGCCGGAGCCCGGGTTGACAATAACCTTTGCCTTCTCCTCAAAGAACTTTGCCGGTTCCTCATAGGGCAGCTCGGTGCAGTCAATCCACGCAAGATATGTAGCCTCATTGTGATTTACTGAAACAAAAGGCATTGCGGCAATACGCTCCTCAACATACTTGGCGTTGCCTCTCAGATACTGGCGGAGCTCCTCTTTCCACTGCTCGCAGGAGCCGTCGTATGCCTTTTTAATGGCTATACCATAAAGGAGATTTCCTCTGGTGGAGAAAAGTGCCTTTGTGTTCTTTATAAACTTCTCTCTAAGCTCCTTATTGGGGATAATGGCAAAACCGATGGGCAGACCGGGGATATTGCATATCTTGCCGGCAGAGCTTACGGTAATCGTATGGTCAACGGCGTCATCACAGATAGTGAACGCGGGGATATGGGTTCCCTCAAGGATAATTTCGCAGTGAATCTCGTCAGCCACAAGCAGAATATCGTGACGACGGCAGAAGTCATAAAGACCCTGAAGCTCTTCCCTTGTCCACACACGTCCCACAGGGTTATGGGGTGAGCAGAGGATAAAGCTCTTTATATCAGGGGTATAAGCAGCCTCCATGGCGTCAAAATCAAAGGTGTACTTTCCATTCTCAATCTTAAGGGGAACGGAAACCTCAGGTACGCCGATCTCATCTGCGACCTTGCGGATATGCATATACATAGGATCACAGTACATTACGCTGCCGCCGCCTACAAGGCAGCCAACATTAACGCCGGGCATAACGGAGGGGACAAATACAATCCACTCCTCCTCGCACTGGCAGTGATACTTATCTCTGTAATGCTGGGCAATGACGGGGATTGCGTTAGAGGCAACACTGTTATAGCCGAAGAAGGGGTGCTCCATTCTCTCCTTGATAGCGTCAATAATGGGCTGGGGGGTCTGGAAATCCATATCCGCCACAAACATCGGGATCTCACCGTTTGTGCACCTTGTCCACTTGTTCTCCTGATACTTGGCCCTGTCCTTAAGAGCCGGGCTCACTTTGTCAAAATCAAACATTCGTGCCATCTCCTTTAACTATTTACTAAATTATCTTGGGTCTTTTCCCCGCTAACTTCAATACTCTGTTTTATATTTTATAATTTTATCCCCTAAAATGCAAGAGGAAAAACAAATTTCCGCGAATATTTCTTGTTCCCGGGAGTCTGTCTTTCAAATGCTTTATCATGTCTTTGCTTTAATATGGTATAATTGCACAGTTCTACTGTGAAAGTGTCGCCGGAAATTGCCTAACTTGCCTCTATTGACATGGTAAACCAATGGTAGTACAATATCACCATACTAATTAGCACGGTACAGCGTCATTGCACCTGGATCGTCTAAAAAAATTCAAAACAGGGAGCATGACCCTGAATTTATTTCCTTAGGAGGCATCACATGAAAGACTTGATTACAGCAAGTGATCTCAAAGAATTTTCAGAGAGATTTCGTGCAGACAAGGCAAATCTCGTTGCCATGAACGCCGTCACCTCCAAGGGTGTACAGGCCAGCGCACGGGAATTTTCCGCTGTCCGCAGTGATCTCCATGAATATTCCGTAAACCTTGACCAGAGGGGCATAACATGGCAGAAAACCAGCGGTCGCTGCTGGATGTTCGCCGGGTTCAACGTTCTGCGCGCGAAGATTATCAAGGACCTTAACCTTGATAACTTTACCTTCTCCGCAAACTACCTCACCTTCTACGACAAGCTTGAGAAAGCCAACTATTTCCTTGAGGGTATCCTCGAAAATCCCGATGAGCCTACAAACGGTCGTCTTATGTCAACCATTCTCAGAAGCGGTACCGGCGATGGCGGCGAGTGGGAGATGTTTGTAAACCTTGTCCGCAAGTACGGCGTTGTGCCGGCAAAGAACCAGCCGGAGACGGTTTCAACTGATAACAGCCGTCAGATGCCCAAGCTTGTGGGTGAAAAGCTCCGTGAGTACGCCCGTGACCTTCGCCGCCAGATGAAGGACGGCAAGACCGCTTCCGAGCTCAGAGCCCAGAAGGACGAAATGCTCAACACCATTTATCGTATGTACGCTATCTGCTACGGCGAGCCTGTTAAGACCTTTGACTTCCAGGTACGCACCAAGGACGGCAGATTTATAAGCGACAAGGGCATTACGCCTGTTGAGTTCTTTAACAAGTATGTAAATGTGGACTTTTCCAAGTACATAAGCCTGGTTGCCGGTTCCACCGCCGGAGCTGAGACAAAGAAGTATCAGTTTAAGTATAACGGCGACGTGGTAGAGGGTATTCCTGTTTCCTATGTTTCCGCCACGGTTTCAGACCTTAAAAACTGCGCCATCGCCCAGCTCAAGGACGGAAAGCCTATCTGGTTCGGCTGCGACGTCTCAGAGCGCAGCTGGAGAGCAGGCGGAATTATGGACGATAAGCTTTATGACTATGAGAGTCTTTTTGGCACAGAGTTTAATATGTCAAGAGCGGACCGTTTTGCCTACGGTCAGGCTCACATGAGTCACGCCATGACCCTTAAGGGCGTTGATTTGGACGAGAATGACACTCCCTCAAAGTGGAGAGTTGAAAACACCTGGGGACCTGACGTTGGCGAAAAGGGTATGTTCCTTATGACCGACGGCTGGTTTGATAAGTACTGCTACCAGGTAGTAGTAGAGCGCAAGTATGTTCCCGCCTCCATTTTGAAGGTTTGGGACACCATGGAGCCCATTATGCTGGACCCCTGGACACCTCACATATAAGGAGGAATGGAGAATGGAGAAATATATTTCCAAGGAAAATCTGGAGGCCTTCAGCGCCGACTTCGGTTCTTCCCGTAAAAATAAGATTGCAATGAACGCTGTAATCGCAAACGGCGTAAATGACGTGGCTACCCGCTGGGGAGCCGGAAAAAACTTTGAGTTTTCCCTGACCCTTGACAATAAAGGCATTACAAACCAGAAGAGCAGCGGTCGCTGCTGGATGTTCGCGGCTCTTAACTGCCTGAGATTTCAGGTTATCAAGAACCTGAACCTTTCTGACTTTGAGCTGAGCCAGAACTACACCTGCTTCTATGACAAGCTGGAAAAGTCCAACTATTTCCTTGAGTCGATTCTTCAGACCCTTGACGAGCCTGAGGGAAGCCGTGTTCTTCAGCATATTTGCAGAAGCCCAATTCAGGACGGCGGTCAGTGGGACATGATAAGCTCCATAATCACAAAGTACGGTGTATGCCCGAAGGACGCCATGCCTGAGAGCGCCTGCTCCTCCGCCACAAGCGAGATGAACAGCGTCGTTACAGAGAAGC
>CALWYM010000114.1 GCA_944385775.1 uncultured Oscillospiraceae bacterium
GGAGCTTAACGCTACTAATGATACGTCCATGATTCTAATTACCCATGATTTGGGCGTTGTTGCCGAGATGTGCGATGACGTTGCGATCATGTATGCCGGACAGATAGTTGAAAGCGGTACTCTGGAAGATATTTTTGACAGACCGATGCACCCATACACAGAGGGATTATTCGGGGCACTTCCGTCAATGAAGGACGAGGACGATGACAGCCGACTGAAACCAATAGCGGGTATGCCGCCTGATCCTACAAACTTGCCTGCCGGCTGTGCGTTTCATCCCCGTTGCCCCTACGCAACTGATAAGTGCACGAGCGGTGCTGTGCCGACTAATGAGGTTTCAGAAGGGCATTTTGTAATGTGCCACTACAGAACGGGGGAGGGAAAGTAAATGGCTGCGTTAGTTGAGGTTCAGGGACTGAAAAAATATTTTAAATCCCCAAGAGGTCAGGTTCACGCTGTTGATGACGTTTCTATGAAAATAGAAAAAGGCACAACAATGGGAATAGTCGGTGAGTCTGGATGCGGAAAATCCACTTTAGGACGCACAATTATTCAGATGATTCCCCCTACGGACGGTAAAATTATATTTGACGGAAAGGATGTCAGCGGACTTAAGGGTAAAGCGCTTAAGGATTACCATTCAAGAGCTCAGTTTATTTTCCAGGACCCGTATTCGTCACTTGACCCAAGATACACGGTTGAGCAGACAATTATGGAGCCTTTGATAAACGCCAGGATCTATTCAAAAAAGGAAATTGAAAAGAAAACAACAGAGCTTATGGACATGGTCGGCGTCGCGCAGAGGCTCAGACTAAGTTATCCCCATGAGATGGACGGTGGCAGAAGACAGAGAGTTGTTATTGCAAGAGCTCTTGCCCTTGATCCTGAGTTTATTGTATGCGATGAGCCGGTTTCTGCTCTGGACGTTTCAATTCAGGCTCAGGTGCTTAATCTTCTTGAAGACCTTCAGGAGGAGAAAAAGCTTACCTATATGTTCATAACCCATGATATGTCGGTAGTAAAACACATTTCGGATAATATCTCAGTTATGTACCTTGGTCAACTTGTTGAGACAGCTTCGTCAAAGGAGCTGTTCAGAAATACGTATCATCCCTATACAAAAGCACTTCTTTCAGCTATCCCGTCTACAAATATTCACCAGAAGATGGATAGAATTGTGCTTAAGGGTGAGATTACCTCGCCAATCAATCCACCTCCGGGGTGCAGATTTGCGGCAAGGTGCGAATACGCAACCGATAAGTGCCGTGAGCCCCAGAAGCTGGAGGAGGTAGCACCTAACCATTTCGTTTCTTGCTGCCGTGTACGTGAGGCTAATTCTAACCTGTGAAAAATTAAGCATCGGTATAGAATCTGCTTTTGACGGATTCTATACCGATTTTTTTGGAGGGAAACCGTTATGATAAGTGAAGAAGCGAAAAAAGTAATAGAGGTTTTGGAAGAAGGCAAAAGGAGAAAACAGCAGAAGCGCTCAGTTGGAGACCCCAAACTTGCTTTTATAGAATCCATTTACGATGAGCGTCGTGTTGTAAATCAGATGGGAGAGAATAGACCGGTGCCGGATAAACTGAGTGTTTCCCGGGAATTTGCCGACGGAGTTTTAGGCGAATGGCTCAGATATACCGGAGAGGAAAGAAAAGACGGAAAAGTTATAATGTTTGTTCACGGCGGGGGATTTAACACAGGTTCCAGCGTATCAAGACGGCATTTGGCTGCAAAGCTTGTTTTGTCAACGCATATGGATTCGTTTTCGGTGGATTACAGACTCTGCCCCGAATACAAATTTCCGGCGCATCTTGACGATTGTGTGACCGCCTATTTATGGCTTCTCAAAAAGGGATATGCTCCTGAAAACATATATTTCTTTGGAGAGAGTGCGGGCGCTAACCTCGTTTTGGCAACAGGACTTTATTTAAAAGACCATTATTTTCCTGCCCCGAACTCAATCTGTGCCTTTTCACCGTCAGCAGAGCTTGGAGTTGGAATGGAGTCCAGAATTACAAGGACTAACAGGGACCCCATGATAGGAGAATACCTTTCCGATGAGGAAATTGAAAAGAAATGGGAAATGTTCAGAAACAATGAGCGGTCTGCTATTGTTTTGTATTGCACAATGGAGGAAAGCAAAAATCCCTATGTATCCCCCGTATATGGAAATTATGAGGGTTTTCCCAGGCTTATGCTCAATGTGGGCACAGAGGAAATCCTATATGACGATTCCATCGCTGTTGCTGAAAAGGCAGAGAAAGCCGGTGTTGACGTAACGCTTAGAATTTGGGAAGGACTTTTCCATGTGTTCCCACTGTTTGATATTCCGGAAGCAATCGATGCAATAGATGAAATTACAAAATTTTATAATAATAATTGAAAGGATGGTTTGAATTATGGATTATAACGAGCTTTATAAAAGAGTTACGACTCGTGAGGACGGATCAAAGGGCGGCGTTGAGGGAGTAATCTACGCCATGGGAAATCAGGATATTAACATGGAAAAATTCTATCTTTCGGGTGCAGGTGCCGCTGTGGCTAAGATGATGGAAAACACCGTTTTGAACCCAGATGAACACTCTCCTGAATCTGTTGCATATTGGGCAAAGTGCGGAATGGTAAAGGAATTCCACGGTGAGGATAATCCAATGGATTGGGCGGAGCTTGAAGCCAGAACTGGATTCAGCTATGATGTAGAAAAGGGATACGAGCAGAACAGAGTAAAGAAATGGACATCTTTTGTGCCGGTTTCCGCGTTTAAAAAGGAAAATGAGGGCAGAAAATATCCTCTCATGTTTGTTCTTCACGGTGCGGGCAACGTTGTTTATACTATCGACGGCTGGGGATATGTAGATGTAGCTGCAGAGCGTGAATGGATTGTTATTGCCCCTTCTATTGAGCTTGACGATGTTGTACTGGAAATCTATGAGGAAGCTAAAAAGCTCTACCCTGTGGACGAGTCTAGAGTATATGTCACCGGTTTTTCCTACGGCAGTATGAATACTAACATTCTTTCTTTGCAGCACCCCGACATATTTGCGGCTGCGGCTCCCTGCGGTGGTTTTATGACTGACGGACTTTTTCGACCTGGTCCAAGACCAAAGAGAAATGTCCCGGATACTGTGGTAAGAAAAGAAGAGCCTATGCGCCTGTTTGATGGCAGCAAATCAAAAGCATTTGAACTTAAGATGCCTGTTATGAGCGTTATCGGAAACAAGGACGGAAGTACATACCCTATAGATGAAAGTCCGGCAAAGGAAGATTTGCTTCGCTACCTTAACTTCTGGTCAAAGATTAACGGTCTTCCCGAAATTAATAAGTCCGCACTGGATGAGAAAGCAAACCGCAGCGTGGCTGAAAAGCTTCTTGGAATAAGCCTTGCTCCCGGCTGCTCCGTAATGAAGACTGTTGACGGAATAGACTATGCTATTGGCGATTTTAAGGACGAAAGCGGCGTAACAAAGGTTCGTATTATTTGTGAGGATAATGTTCCTCATTGGCCAACGCCTGAGCTTTCAAGACAGGTAGTGGAATTTTTCTCACACTTTGCCCGTGATGTGGAGACGGGTGAGAGCATATACATTAAATAATATAAAGGAGAATTAAAATGAGAGTTGGAGCTTCTAAAGTTATCATAACACCACCCGAAAGTATGATGCCATTCCCGTCTATGGACGGAAGAACCGATGACCTGACGAAATGCTACGGCAAGGTGTACAGGGATATTCATGTACGTACTATTGCTGTTGAAAGCGGGAACAAAATTGCTTTGTTTATTACTTTTGAGCTTGCAAGCGCGTGCTGCACCAAGAGACTCAGAGACGAGATTCAGAAAGAGTTTGGTATTGAGCCCAAGTATGTCAGCTTCAGTGCAACTCATACCCATGAATCTGTTTTCCCAACCTCATTGCTTATGGGTCGAGGCGGAACGGAGATAAATGACCGTTATGAAGATTTTGTTTTCGAAAAGGCTATGGAGAGCGTAAGACAGGCTATGGAGTCCAGAGAGGAAGCCAAGTACGGTTTTACCAAGGGCAACAGTTATATAAACGCCTGCCGTGACCAGGAACTTCTGGACGGTAGCTGGATACAGGGCAGGGATTTTGAGGGACCCAGCGATAAGACCTTGGCTGTGTTAAAGTTTGTAGCTCTTGACGGACGTATTATTGCAATTCTTATGAACTATGGAATGCACGGTACAGCCTGCTATCTTAAAAAAGATGAAAACGGTTCAACAATGATGATTGCAGGAGATGTCCCGGGATTTGTCAGCGACTTTGTTGAGGACTATTACTCTGAGGACGGTACTGTGGCTTCCTGGACAATAGCGGCCGGAGGAAACCAGAATCCCATATTCTTCTGTGGTTATATGCTGTATGACAGAATTGGCAATGCCTGCGGTTTTTATAACACAGGGTTTGACGGCTGGAAACTGGCGGAACATTTGGGACAGACGCAGGGGATTGATGTAGTAAGGCTTGTTGAAGGTCTTGATGATAGCGAGCTTAAGGACAGAGTCTATATTACCGCTGTTGATAGGACTGTAACAGTTCCTGGAATTGAGAGAATTGGCAGGGGTCTAACGGCAAAGGATGAAATCGAGATTAAGGACGGACCTGATGTAAATATTAAGCTTAAACTTATGACCCTCGATGATATTGCGATTTTGAGCATTAACGGTGAGCTTGTTGCGGAAATCGGCATTCGCATAAAGGAGAAGTTACCACTTAAAAACGCCATGATTTTCTCACTTTCAGAGGAATCAGTAGGCTATCTGCCGGACAAGAGAGGCTACAATAATAAAACATTTGCTTTCTATGGGACTAGGGTTAAGGACGGAATGACGGAGGAATATGTAACTCCTGCCTTTATGGAAATGATGGACGAGAGATTTTACGAGAATTAAAAGGAGGTAATTATGGCTCTTAACAGACCGATAATTTCTGAAATTGCGAACAAAACCTGGCACATAAATGAGTTCGGCTGTGACAGTATATATGTTTTGGAGGGGACTGATCGCTCTCTGGTGGTTGATGTGGGTACTGCGTTTATGAACCTCAGGGAAATTGTGGAGACTTTGACTGATAAGCCCTACGACGTGGTTATTACCCACGCGCACCCTGACCACATAGGCATGATGCGTCAGTTTGAGAAAATTTATATTAATAAAAAAGAGATTACCCAGGCATCTTTCAGTCAACCCGGTGTAGAGCCGATGGAAGGAATGGAAGTAATCAACTATTTTACAAGACCTGATTACCACGGCCTTGACGATTTTGAACTGGTAAACCGACAGCATGTGGGAAACTGGGAAGTTTGGGCACCGACTGAGGATATAATTTGCCATCCTGACTTTGACACAAAAATATGTTATATTAAAGAGGGAGACAGCTTTGATTTAGGCGGAGGTCGAACTGTCACTGCCTATGACCTGCCGGGGCACACTGCCGGACATATGTATTTTATTGACGAAGGTGAAAGAATTGCCTTTACAGGCGACTGTGTCAACCATAATAACGGAACAAGGTTCCATGCAGCCAGTACCCATATAAAATATCTAAAAAAGCTTCGCAGTATGTACGGAGTCAAGTTTGACAGAATATTTACCGGTCATGGGTCCTACGGAGGTACGCTGAACCTTTTCTCACAGAGTATAGGTGTTGTTGACAATTTGATTGAAGCACACAGAGCATTTCTGAGGGGAGAAGCTCAGTTTGAGGAGAGCGGAAATCATCTTTTCCCGGAGCTTCCGCCAACAAAGAAGCTGGTTTACGGCACGGGTAAAACAAGAGTGTCTGTAAATGTCCCGAACTAACTGTGGGAAGACGGAGAGGAACACGTAATCCCATAATAAAACATAGGGGAGAGAAAATATGAAACTTAGAAAAAGAGCTTATACCGGCTCTCCCTCTGATAAAATAACTCAGAGGGAGATAGACCACCGTGCTGTTGCAAGAATGGCTGCCGCAGAGGGGTTTGTCCTGCTGAAAAATGATAATGAGACTTTGCCGATAGCTCCGGGCAGTAAGCTTGGACTTTACGGTGCAGGAGCTGTCTACACTGTAAAGGGAGGCACCGGCTCGGGAGATGTTAATGAAAGGGACAGCGTTAATATTTTGGACGGACTTTCAAACGGAGGCTATGAGATTACAAGCCGAAGCTGGCTTGATGTCTATAAAAAGGAATATGACGCTGCTCGCCTTATATGGAGAGAGAAAGTCATTCGTTCAGTGAAAGAGAAGAATATGAGATTCTTCGAAGCATACAGTGCAAATCCTTTCACGGCGCCCGAGGGAGAGAGCATTGACATTGAGACCGCAAAGCAGGATGGAGCAGATGTCGCTGTGTATGTTATCCGCAGAATTGCAGGAGAGGGAAAGGACAGACTGGAGGAAAAGGGCGATTATTACATAACTGACGGAGAAAAAAAGATTCTTTCTCAGGTTTGTAGTGCCTATGACCGTGTAGTCTTGGTAATCAATACAGGTGGACTGATGGATCTTTCCTTTGCTGATGAGTTTTCCAATATTACCGCCATCATTCAGTATATGCAGGGTGGTCAGGAGGGCGGAAACGCTTTTTCCGATGTTATCTCCGGTAAGGTTACTCCGTCTGGTAAGCTCGTTGACACCTGGACAAAAAGCTATAACGATTACCCCAATGCTGATATTTTCAGCTATAAAAGCGGAGACATGTACAGGGAGGATTACATTGAAGGAATATATGTGGGTTACCGTTACTTTGATACCTTTGAAGTGCCTGTAAGGTACTGTTTTGGATATGGTTTGTCATATACTTCTTTTGAAACGATATGTACTGGAATTAAGGTGGTCGATAAGGAAATCCGCAGTCCCAAAGTATCTGTTTCTGTTAGGGTGACAAATACAGGCAGTCGTTACAGCGGAAAAGAGGTTGTCCAAATATATGCTTCTTGTCCTCAAGGCGAGCTTGAGAAGGAATTTAGAAGACTGATTGGTTTTGCAAAGACAAAGCTTCTGGCTCCAGGTGAAAGTGAGGAGCTTACAGTAGAGGTCGACATATCTCAGCTGACCTCCTACCTGGAAGATAAGTCAAGCTGGATTCTTGAGCCGGGGCAGTACGGTATTTGGGTAGGAAACAGCCTTGACGATGCTGTTATTTCAGGAAAAATTATAGTTGAGGATAGCGTTACCATAACTAAGTGTGAACCTATCTGTCCGATTCAAAAAGAACTTACGGAGATAGCGCCATCAAAGGCAAGGCTTTGTGAGCGGGAACTTTTGTGGCAGAAAGCAGCTAAAGACCTTTTCTCTGACAGCATAAAATCTTCCGATGTAGTGACAGAGAAGATTGAGTACGCTCCTGTGCCGGATAGCTTTCCCGGAGAGGCAGGAAGGCTTGTGGAGTCTCTCTCCCTTGACCAGCTTGTTTCCCTTGCTACCGGCGATCCGGTCAGGGGACAAAACAGCACAATTGGTTCCTCCGGACAGACTGTTCCAGGTGCAGCGGCCGAGACGACCAGCGTTGCTGCCAGGGAGCCCTGGAATATTGCCAGCATAGTTCTGGCGGATGGTCCTGCCGGACTCAGACTTAATAAGCAGTATCAGATTGATAACGGTAAGGTCATTATTGAAAATATGATGGAATCCTTTGAAAACGGATTCTTTGCGGAGAAGAAGGAAAAGCCGGGAGTAACCTATTATCAGTTCTGTACGGCAATTCCCGTGGGCACGCTGCTTGCTCAGTCATGGAATGTT
>CALWYM010000115.1 GCA_944385775.1 uncultured Oscillospiraceae bacterium
GGCACCTGCTGCGCCGGTGGGACCCGTTGGACCCACAGTACTTGCCGAACCGGCAGGTCCCGTTGGTCCCGTAGCACCAGTAGGACCTGTTGGACCAATAACACCCACAGCGCCGGTCGCTCCCGTAGGACCTGTTGGACCGGTAGCACCCGCAGGACCGGTAGGTCCCGTTGGACCGGTGAGGTACGGAAGCAGGCATACAGATCGGCATGGTTCACATGGCTTTTTACCATGTTCCTTTCTCTTATCTTTATACATTGATTTGAAACCTCCAGTTTAAACCTTATCATATTCTATGAAGCGAAAAATAGGTTGGTTCGGATTTTTAAGTTCGCTACATTCTAAATATGTCGGAGGAGTATTTGAAATAAAGATATTTTTACTATGAAGAATATAAAAAGCGCTGATTTTATACCACCAATGGATAAAATCAGCGCTTTTATTCAAACAAGCTTTGTCTATTTTTCAGTTGTCGCTGTTCTGGTCCTCCACACGCTCACAATATACCACATACCGCTGATAATTGTGCCCATAGGGGTGACAGGTTATCAATGTCACAAGATCCCGCCCTTCCTGAATCAGCAACTCCTGCACATCGGTAGGAGAGATTATCCGAAGCTCCGCTACACGGTATGTCAGCGTTTCCCTGAAGTTTTGGATATAAATTTCGTCGCCTATTTCAAGCTTTTCAATATCCCGGAACATGGCTGTACGGCTGTAACCGCGATGAGCAGCCAGCACGCAATTAGTGTTGTCTCCTCCGATTGGATACGATGTTTCGGTTAAATGAACCGCTCCCTGCTTCATATTCTCTGTGTTTGCCCCCAGAAGAACAGGCAGTTCCACCTCCATTTTCGGAATAGATATATAACCAATCACATTACCTTCCAGCCCGTATTCTTCAAGCGTAATTTCAGGCTGCTGATATGAAAACGGATCTTTTAGGTCTGCCTGCTTCTCGGCATACAGTTCCTCATTTCGTTTTTTCAGTTCCTGATAAAGTTCCTCAAATGGCAACTCTTCCTGAGCTTCTTCCTCGCTTTGCTTTTCATATACTGCGATTTTTTCCTCAATCTGCTGCTCAAACTCTGTTCTCTGACGCTGAACGCCTCTTTTATAAAGCATGTCGGAAACGGTTGGATAGAGCACAACGGAAAGTCCAGCAATAAACAGCACAGCGGCAAGGCATAACATAAGAACCATTGACCTTTTATTTCCGCTTTGCTTCATGTAATCCTCTGCGCCGCCCCTTTCCTGTGGAAAAGAAAATTATCACAATAACTACAATTAAAATAAGCATTCCTACCGCTATGCCCAGGTACTGCATACGTACATCGAGACCCAGAACAGGAGTAACTCTTGCAGTCTGACGGTCCATTTCAGCTTCCTCTGGAATGTACTCGGTACGTGTACCGCGCACCAGTAAACGGTGAGTGTTAACTCCATAGGGCGTACAGGTAATAAGAGTTACCATATCGCGCCCCTTTAACGCCTGAAGCTGCTCAAGCTCATAGGGCAAAACCGTGTTTATTTCGTCCACCTCATATGCCAGGACCTTGTTTAGGACATAGATGTAAAACCGATCTCCTATTTCCACCTGGTCCAAATTTGTAAACAGCTCAGCACTTGGAAGTCCCCGGTGTCCGGTGAGGACAGAATGGGTAAAGTCTCCGCCTATTGGCAGGGCGGTAGACTCAATATGTCCTACGCCTTTCTGTAAAACTTCCTCACTGGTGCCGTGGTAAATAGGCAGCCTTACATCTATTTTTGGTATCTCAATATATCCCATGACCCCGTCTATATTCAGACAATCCAGATAATTTTCCGGCAATGCGTAACCGGTGCCCGGAATGAATGGGTCACGGACAGGATCTCCCGCCAGAGTCTCGTTGTACTCCTGAGCTTTTGCCCACTCCTCATCGTAAAAGGTCTCGTCCTCAACTGCAATATCCTGTTCGTATTTTTGAATAACACCGGATTGATTGCTCTCCGCCAGCCAGTTGCTGACTACGGGATACATGAAAATTGCCGCTCCGGTCACAAACATCATCACTGCCAAGGACAAAGTAAACAAACTATGGGATTTCTTTTTTTTTAGCCAAATGTTTGTGACTCACTTTGCTTTCATCCTATCATAACCAAACTCAACACGAAGGTTACACTCCGTTACAGGATACTTATTTTGTCTTAGGTCCTCCGACGGCTTTTTTGTTTTTCATCGCCGCAATTACCAAAACAACCGCCGCACCCATAAGAAGCACTCCTACCGCTGTGAACAGAACCGTACCCATACCACCGGTAACAGGCAGCTGGAAACCGCTGTCATTTTCCACCTTAAAAGAAACAAGACCGCCTGACTCACCCGTCACCTTTCCGTCAAGAACTCCATCATCTGAATCTGTTATTTCGATTTCAACAGGACCTGCCAAAAGATTATATCCTCCCGGCGCTGTAATTTCCTTGAGCCACCAGGTTCCTTCGTCCAGACCATTTAAAACGAGATTTCCCTTTGTGCTGCCACCTTCCCCTGAACCTACCTCAAGGTTAGTAGATGGGCTTATCGTATCAATTATGTGTTCCTCAAGCTCATCATTGTTTTCTGCCGCCTGTACATTAACAGAAAAAAATGATGTCTGTGCTAAAACTGAAAAAACCGAAAGGAAAAATATAACGGAAAGAGTGAACGCAATTACTTTCCTTAACATTCTCTTTTTCCGCTTTCCTGTTCGATTTATAACACTCATATACATCCCCCACTGATAAAACCTTTGAATTTTAATTAATCAAAACAAACCTGTACATCTAAGTCACTTATACAGTTACAATAGATTATATTTTCAAGATTCCATTTCTTTACAAAAATATAATATAATTAAAAATCATTATTGATTATACAGCATGTTAAATAAAAAGTCCACATTTATTTTTTTGTTTATTAAAAAAATAAATAAATCCACCTTTTGACGAAACTGTTCGCTTTACGTCAAAAGGTGGATAAACAAAAACTGTTTTCATGGAAGCAGCATTATCATGGTTCCTGCCACGACAGAAGCCAGTCCGACGGAGGCTTTCTTT
Organism: uncultured Oscillospiraceae bacterium; assembly: GCA_944385775.1. GTDB lineage: Bacteria > Bacillota > Clostridia > Oscillospirales > Oscillospiraceae > RUG626. Next base: position 3,076 of record CALWYM010000115.1, read on the forward strand.
GACTGCCGTTCATGGAACACAATATAGGAAAACCCAATCGTTACCAAAATGCTCAGCTTATCAATAGGGACTACAACGCTGGCAAGTCCGTCCTGAAGGGCCTTATAATAGCAAAGCCATGAGGCGCCGGTCGCCAGTCCGGAAAGGCAAATAAACAATAGCTCCATTTTTGGTATCTTTCTGACTGCATGCTGTTTTCCTGCGGCAAAGACCATTACCCATGCCATTATAAGCACAACTCCCGTACGAATGGCAGTACCGAGATTTGATTCTAACCCGGATATTCCCACTTTCCCGAGAATAGAGGTCAGGCTGGCAAACACCGCGGAGCCTACCGCATATATAAACCAGTTCTTCCCTTTCGTCTGCTCAGACTTTATATCTTTCTTTTCAATCATTAAAAAGGTGCCGGCGGCAATCATAACAACTCCCACAGCTTTCGCCAAACTGACTTCTTCGTGAAGAAAGATAAACGCCATCAAAATCGTCAGCACTGTACTTGACTTGTCAATGGGAACTACCTTATTAATATCTCCTAGCTGCAGCGCCCTGAAATAGCAAAGCCATGAGGCGCCGGTTGCAAGCCCGGAAAGTATTAAAAACAAAAGAGTTCTTCCTCCGATAGAGCCAATTTGGTCCTGAGAACCAACTACAAGCACCATAAGCCACGAAAAGGCAAGCACAATTACAGTACGGATAGCCGTCGCCACGGTAGAATCCGTTTTTCTTATACCGCATTTCGCAAGAATAGAGGTCACTCCGGCAAAAAATGCGGAACCAAAAGCAAATGCGACCCACATAAATTATACCCCCAAAAGAAAATTACAGCTTTTAAATATCAGTTACGTTCATTGATTATTTTTGTAATGTTAGGAAAACCTGATTTGCTCTCCTCCTTACATTTTCTGTACAGAATATCAAGCAGTTCGGAAAATTCCCTTCTCTCCGCTTCGTCAAGAGATGACAGCAGCCACTCATAGAACAATGCCTCAATATGAGCTTTCGAGTTTTTAAGACTCTGAGACAGCTCCGTAGGATAAATAAGCCGGCTGCGACCGTCAGCCGGATTTATCTCCCTCCGCAAATACCCCTTTGCCTCCAGGTTCGCCGTCTGCTTTGCCACCGCGCCCTTGTCCGCCCCCAGAAGACTGCAAATTTCCGACTGCGTAATTCCGGGATTTTTACGCACCAGATGAATCAGGTCAAATTCCGCCGTACCAACTCCCTCCGCCTTCATCGTGCGTGCTGTAAATTTCCCCACTTCACGGGCAATTTTCGTAATCTTTCGCTCAGATATGTCCATTTAATCACCACCGTTAAACAAATATAGATGTACTGTCAACTATTTAGATGATAGTACATCTATATTTGATTGTCAAGCAGTCGGCACAAAAAAAGTTGGGCTCTGGTAAACGAATAATTATTTTTTTCAGCACAGGCAGAGGGGCGCAGAAAAAAGCTCTGACTTAAACAGTCAGAGCTTTTTAGCTTTAGTTAATCTGCGGCGCCCGGTCGCAAAATTTGATAAATATTTCGGGAAAATTCTCAGCTATCAGTCACGATCCATGTCATAGTCGATTACAGCTCCTGATGTAGCGTTTATCTCATACTCATACTCTGTTCTTCCGCTGTAAAACTCAATATCGTAAACTGTGTAGCCATCGTCCGTATCCATCTTTGCCTTGGTGAAGGTCACCTGGTCCGCAGTAAGTCCCGCATGGTCAAGAGCAACGCTCTTTGCCTTGTCTACTGAGATGTACTGGCTCTGGCTTGGGGTCTGAGGTACTGCAAAGACTTCAGACTCACGGGTCCTCACCTTACCGGTGGTGGCGTCTATCTCATAGTCATACTTTGCTTCCGAGGTGTAAAACTCTATGTCATAGACCCTCACTCCGTCATCATAGTCCTCTTTAGCCTTTGTAAAGGTGGCAGCTGATGACTTGACTCCAGCATCGCTGAGAGCGGTCTCCTTTGCCTTATCCAAGGTCACGCCTGTGCTGGTCTGAGTATTCTGGGTAGATGGAGTAGTCTGGGTCGGCTTATTTGTAGAGGTGCTGGGGGTAGTCTGGGTTGACTGGTTTGTGGAAGTACTGGGAGTAGTTGACGCCGGAGTATTTGTGCTCTCAGGTGTTTTCCAGGTCTCTCTGCTCTTTGAAATAACAGCGCCGGTAGCTCCGTTTATGTCATACTCATACTCGCTGTCAGAGGTGTAAAAATCAACCTCATAGACGTAAACTCCATCGTCCATGTCAAGTTTCTCTCTGGAGAAGGTAACATCGCTTTCCTTAAGTCCCGCATCGGCTAAGGCGATCTCTCTAGCATTTTCCTCAGTTATCTGTACCTGTACCGGCTGTGTGACCTGGGAGGACTGGACGTTGCCGTCAATCTCTCTTTTCACGACAGCGCCGGTGGAAGCGTCTATCGAGTAATCGTACTCAACTCCGTCCACGTAAAACTCAATCTCATAGACGAATACGCCGTGGTCATAATCAAACTCTGTTCTTGTTACTCTGGCTGACGCCGGGTCAACTCCCGCGTCGGCAAAAGCGAAGCTCTCCGCCCTGTCAGTGCCAATGGAGGAACTTTTCTTTGCCTCCGTCAGGGCGAAAACGCTCACCGTGCCCAGAACCGCTACCGCTGCAAGAGCGCATATACCGGTAGTGACTGCCTTTTTCGTTGTACCAAAAAACTTATCTTTAATCTTCATGGAATTATCTCTCCTTTCGTTGTGGCTTAAGTATAGCAGCGGAAAATTAGAGAAAAATTAGAGAAAGATTAAAATAACATTAGAGAAGTTTAAAGGTTACGGTAAACTCACTGCCCTCTCCAAGCACGCTTTCGACTTCAATTTTTCCGCCGTGATACCTGGCGATTTCCCGTGCCATGGAAAGACCCAGTCCGTTTCCATTTGAGGAGCGCGAGGCGTCCGCCTGATAAAAGCGGTCAAATATTTTGTCCTTCTGGTCTTCGCTTATTCCGATTCCGTCGTCCTTTACCTTTAGTATGGCCTCATCATTTTCAGAGTAAAGCCTTACCCAGATGTGACCGTTGTCATTGCCGTATCTGTACGCATTTGAGATAAGGTTTGAGGCAAGCCGTGTAATAAGGCTTACATTTCCGGAAATTTTAATATTATCCTCAATTTCCCACGTAAGTAAAATACCCCTTTCGCAAATCAGAGCCATATCCGCGCAAATACTCTTTAAAAGCTCCGAAAGCTCCACATTTTCCATGGGGTACTTTTCAGTACCCATTTCAAGACGGGAAAAATCAAGCATATCCTGTATAAGCCGTGTCATTTTCCTATTCTGGCGCATAATGACGGCAAGGGCTTCTTTGTATTCCTCGCTGCTTCGCTCCTCCTCAAGGGAAAGCTGGCACTGGGCGGATATAACGGCAACAGGGGTTTTCAGCTCGTGGGACGCATCGGAGATAAACTGTCGCTGGCTGTCAAAACTTTTTTCAAGCTTCATTATCATCTGGTTAATAACCTCCGCAAGACTATGAAGCTCGTCCATGCCGCCTCCAATTTCTATTCTTCTTGTAAGGTCTCCGCTTTCACCGATTTCACGTGCCGTCTCCGACATGACGCCTATGGGGTGGAACATACGTTTTACAATAAAGTATCCGCCTACGGACGCGGCGAAAACTATTATGGGGAGAAGCACAAGGCTCACCCTGGCGGCAGACGAAAGCTCCCTGCTGTTCTGGTTTTCCGAAACGACTCCGCGAATCCAAAGCCCCTCTATTCCGCGGTCGGACAGGCTTCTGTCAAAAATGTAATATGTCACCCCGGATATATCTATGGTCTGAAGCACCGAGTCCTTAAATTCAAGGGTTACAGTGTCCCTTGCCACAGGGTTTTCGCCGTAGATAAAGCCCATGGATTCAGTGTAAAGGGAGGTATAGACGAAATTCACATCGTCAAGAAAATCCTCGTCTACTAAAATAAGTTTTCCGTTATACGTAAGAGTAAATATGGCGTCACGGTCATTTTCCTCTCCGGCTTCCATTACCCTTACCTTGACGAAATTATTTTCTACCGTCTCTATAAGGTTATCCTTAATAGTTTTCTGCACAACACCGTAGCCCACGGAGAGCACCGACACATAGGTAAGCACGGCCATAAGGGTCAGTGCGGAGGTAAACCAGAAAGTAATACGAAATCTCAGCGATAGGTTTTTCACCGTCACTTCTCCTCTCTCAAAACGTAGCCCCGTCCCCGGACGGTGTGTATAAGCCTGCTCTCTCCCGTTGTATCTATTGTCTTTCTCAAATAGCTTATGTAAACGTCCACAACGTTTGTGCCGCCCTCATAGTCAAAGTTCCAGATGTGGTCCTCAATCTGCTCCCGGGACAAAATTACGCCCTTATTGTGCATAAGATATTCAAGAAGCTGATATTCCTTTGCGGAAAGGTCTATTTCCCTGTCGCCTCGGCAGACACGCCCTGTTCCGCTGTCAAGGGTAAGGTCACCAACCTGCAGAACGTTTGAAACATTTCCCGAGGACGCTCTTATCATGCTTCTTATTCTTGCCATAAGCTCCTCAAAGGAAAAAGGCTTTGACAGATAATCATTGGCGCCTAAATCAAGTCCCCTTACAATGTCGGAGGTAGAGTCCCTGGCAGTCAGCATAATCACAGGAGTGGTCACACCTCTCTCCCTGAGCTCGCGAAGAATTGTAAACCCGTCCTTTTTTGGAAGCATCACATCTAAAATAATCCCGTCATACAGCGTATAGCTCAGTATATCGCTGGCCTCGCCGCCGTCATGGCAGCAGTCCACACTGTACCCCGCTCCCGTAAGCTTTTTTTCAATAAGCCTTGCCAAATCCTGCTCGTCCTCAACAACCAAAATACGCATAAATCAGCCTCCAACACCATGATAAATCCGGCGGTGGACAACGGTTTCCCTTCTCCTGACCGCTTTTTACACCTATCATACCACAAAGCCATCTCAATGTCATCTGTCTTCCTATGGTATAAAAATACACACATTACGGAACTTATTTCGCATTTTTTAAGTTTTTGTTTTACAATTTGTATTTACTATGATATTATGTTTAGGCATATGTTAATCAATTATAATAAAAAGGATTGAAAAAACTTGGCAAAACACAAAAGGAAGAGTTGTTTTTCCACCTCTGAGCTTAAAGCCCGGGGCTGGACTAACGAGCTTATACGCACCCTTTTGCCCAAGCCCCGTATATCGTACAGAAACGGCGCCAGACTGTGGCGCAGGGGCGATGTGGTAAGGTGCGAGAGTAACCCTTTATTTATAGAGCGAAGAAAGCCGCCGGCATCCGTTGCCGGCTCCGTGGAAATAAAGACCTCCCTCAGCTCCGCCGCCTTATGGCTAAAAGCTTCAGCGGATAAAGCCGGCTGGGACGATTCCCCCGCGGGAATATTAAGCCGCCGGTACCACGGCGCAATTTTATATATGGCGGACAAGGCAGCCTCACTGCGTACTGTCCGTGAAAATCAGGCGCTGGGATATATAAACCAGTTTATTTCCCTTACACGGCACTGTGACCCTCAGAGCGTACCCGGCATACTGGGAAAATTTGTACTGTCACTGAGCTGGATAGGAAGCCACGGTGAAAACAGAATCACAAAAAAGCTTCTTGAACAGTACCCTTTGGCACTTTACGCCGCTGCCCAAGCGGTAACGGAGGATTTTGCCGCTGCCCAGCCGGAGGCCGGCATTATAAAATTCCTTACGGCGGAAAACTTTCCGGAAAGTCAGCTTTTAAGCCAGTCTCTCACCTCAATATACTCCGTATGGTATATTCCCCGAGCCATAAGAACGTCACTGTCACTGCTTGTGGCTCTTAACCCCAAGGACGAATATCCCGAAGCGAGGAGCATGAAACGTCACTTTGTTATCCACATCGGCGGCACAAATACAGGCAAAACCTACGCGGGCTTTCAGCGTCTTATTCGGGCAAGTACAGGCGTTTATCTTGCTCCCCTTCGTCTTTTAGCGCTTGAGGCTCAGGAAACCATGTTAAATAACGGCGTAAATTGCAGCCTCTCCACCGGCGAGGAGGAGGATTTTCGCGAAAACGACACCCATATCGCCGCCACTGCCGAAAAGCTCAGCCTTAAAGAAAAGTATGAGGTTGCGGTTATTGACGAATGTCAGATGATAGCCGACCCACAGCGCGGCTACGCCTGGACAAGGGCAATTTTAGGCGTTCTCGCGCCGGAAATTCATCTTTGCGCCGCGGCTGAAGCGAAAAATATCCTTATCAGGCTCATTGAAAGCTGCGACGACACCTACGAGGTCCAGGTCCACCACCGCAGAACGCCCCTTATTCCCATGAACCGCCCGGTTGACTACACGAAAATCCAGCCAGGCGACGCACTTATTACCTTTTCCAAAATCGGCGTTTTAAGCGTAGCGGAGGATCTCCGTCAGGAGGGTAAGGAGCCTGCCATAATCTACGGCGCGCTGCCCTACGCCACACGGCGCATGCAGATGGAGGGATTTCTCTCCGGGAAGATGGAGTACGTTGTGTCCACAGACGCTATCGGCATGGGACTTAACCTGCCAATACGCCGTATAATTTTTATGGAGACGGAGAAATTCGACGGTATAGCCCGCCGGGAGCTTCGCCCTCAGGAGGTTCAGCAGATAGCCGGGCGGGCAGGAAGGTACGGAATGTACGACCGCGGCTATGTGGGCGCCACTCAAAACCTTGGGTTTATCAAAAACGCCCTTTCCGCCGTTGTGCCGCCTATTCAGCACGCCGTTACAGGCTTTTCCGAGCTTGTGCTGGAGGTGGACTTTGACCTGCTTGAGGTTTTGACCGAATGGAACAAAATGCCTACGGTAGAGCCCTACGTAAAGCTTGACATTACACGGTATATTAACATTATTACAAAAATGCGTGAGCTTGGCTTTCACCTTGAAAAATCCCAGGAGCTCCGCGCTGCCAATATCCCCTTTGATGAGACGGACGAATCACTTCTGGAACTGTTTTTCCATTTCCTTCAGCTTTGGGCTGATGGTGAGGAACCTGAAATTCCGCAGCTTGGAGAGGGAGTGTCCCACACACTGCCTGAACTGGAGCTTTATTACAGAAAGCTTGACCTGTTCTTCTCCTTTACAAAAGCCTTTGACCTTTCCTCCGATGAGGAAACCCTGTACCAGTACAGGGAAAACGTGGCGTCGGAAATAAACGAAATTCTCCTTCACAGGCTGCGTAACAATATACGTTTTTGCAGCCGCTGCGGAAAGGCTCTGCCCCTTCATTACCACGGTCGGCTCTGTGACAGCTGCTACCGTCAGATCAGCAGAAAAAGAGGCTACTCTCCCGGCAGCAAAAGGCAGCAACAGTAATCTTACCGATTTCTCCCATAAAGAAAAATGTAAAAAACTCTTGACATTTTCGTATCCTGCTGTTACTATTAAAAATGTCAAATTGATTTGACATTTTTTGAAAGGAGCAGACTGTATGCCGGTAGGTGCGATTATTTTTTTAGGAGTTTTTTTGCTTGGATTTGGAGTGCTGGATATTTTCATGGTGGTCACATTGTTAAAGCCGGGAGATGAGCGAAATCAGGTTATTGTCTGGAAAGCAAGCTCTTTTACACTTCTCGCAATGGTAGGCGCAAACATTCTGAATGTGGCGGAGCAAATAATACGTTCCAAACCAATGGTGGTAAATACCCTTGTTCAGCTTAATGTTTATGCCATTATCTACTTTGCGTCCCTTATGTACTATAAGAGAAAGCACGGTGGCTGAAAATGGAGAATATAATCAGGCAGCGGCGGAAAGAACTTGGTCTTTCCCAGGAGGAACTGGCGAAAAGGTGCGGTGTTTCAAGGCAAACCGTAAACGCAATTGAAAACAACAAGTATGACCCGACTTTGTCCCTGGCATTCAGCCTTGCAAGGGAGCTTAATACAACTGTGGACCAGCTTTTCACCTGCTGAAAAAGGGAGTGCGACCCAAAGGTTGCACTCCCTTTTTATATTTCTCAGTCAACTGACCTTAAACTAACTCTGTCAATTTTCCATTCTCCTTCTTTCTTTACCATTAAAAGCTCAACGGCACCGGACAGCTTTTCCTTGTAATCAAAGGAAATAATCGCCGTTACGCTACTATTGTCCCTGAGAATCTCATCAACGCTCCACTTAATTTCCTTCATCGCAGATTTTAACATATCTGAGTAATCGCTTTGTGAAACCATACCTATAATCGCACCGAATATGCCGCTGTCGGCTACTGACGAAAGTGCATCCGCCGCCTCCCTGGCTTTACCTGTAAGGTGAGGATATAGTCCGTCTATTCCATTTTCCATGACATCGCTTATAATTTCCTTCATCGCGTATTCAGGTGTTGAGGTTATGTAGGCGGCAGCCCCGGCGATTGATGAAATTAAAATCACAACAGCAGCAATTATAATTACAGTCTTTTTCATAATTATGTTCCTCCGCTTATAGTCAGAGCGGTTTATAAAAATTATCGCCCTGCTTTGGAAAAATACATTTTAAGGCTTTCGGCTCAGTTAGAAATATTTTTATTCTATGACGGGCATGCTATGATTCATTCATGCTGGGCGGGTAACACCACGGAGAAAACTTTGAGAAGCTCCCTCGTCGGTCTCATAGCCTGCACCCTGTCTTCTATTATTCCTTATTAACATAATAAGCCCTAAAGGCTTACACCTTTAGGGCTTTGGTTGCGGGGGAAGGACTTGAACCAACGACCTCCGGGTTATGAGCCCGACGAGCTACCATCTGCTCTACCCCGCGATATCTAACCGGGATAAGAAACTTATCCCGGTGCTTTTTGCCTTATTATAATACCACGATTTCATATGGCAGTCAATAGTTAAGGGTGAAAAATTTAAACAAAATTTTTGTCCTTATTCTTCAATCTTCAGCTTATTTTGCCCCTCAGGCAACTTTTTCCGCTTGAAATACCTGCTTTTTCCGCTTTTTCCTCTGGCGGAGGTCAGCTGCTTTCTCTGAACAGTATCCTGGAGCTGCTTAATCTCCTGACTCTGCCCTGGCTGTTTTTGCTGCTGGGGCTTTTTCTTTTTCTGCTGGTGCCTAGTCTCCTGCTCTCCCTTTGGCTCCTCTTTATTTTCGGGCTTTGACTGACGCAGGTGCTTGCTGTGACTCTGGCTCTCCTCCTGAAGCTTACCCTCAGCCTTCATCTGAAGGTATTCGGCTCTCTTGGCTTTGCCACCCAGTACCGTTACCTCATCTGCGTTAAAGGTCTTGATATTTATATCATTAGAATCCTCCAGCCTGACTCTTACCGTGCTTTTGAGAAGGTTCACGTCAAGGACGCTTCCCACTCCGCTGGGCGTATCCACAAAGGAATCCACCTTCGGAACGTGCTTTACAAGCTCCTCATAAGCTTCCTGCTCATATTTAAGGCAGCACATAAGCCTGCCGCAGGCGCCGGAAATTTTTGTCGGATTAAGAGAAAAGCCCTGAGTTTTTGCCATTTTTATACTTACCGGCTGAAAATCGTCAAGAAACTGAGCGCAGCAAAATTCCCTTCCGCATATGCCCAGTCCGCCCAGCATACGTGCCTCGTCCCTGACGCCTATCTGGCGCAGCTCAATTCTGGTTTTGAATATGGACGCCAAATCCTTGACCAGCTCACGGAAATCCACTCTCCCTTCACTGGTAAAGAAAAACAGAATCTTATTTCCCTCGAAATTATACTCCACGTCCACAAGCTTCATATCAAGCCCGTGCTTTGCAATTTTCTCACGGCATATGACACAGGCCTCCGCCTCTTTTTTGTGGTTTTCCTCGTTTCTTTCCACGTCCTCAGCCGTGGCAAGTCTAAGCACAGGGCGCAAGGGTGCCCTTACCTGGCTGTCCTCTACCTGGTGATTTCCCACGACGCACTCCGCATATTCCATGCCTTTTGCCGTCTCTACCACCACGTTCTGCCCCTTTGTAACGGTAAGTCCATTAGGGTCGAAATAGTAGACCTTGCCTTTATTTTTAAATCTGACGCTAATTACTTCTGTCAAGTCAATTCTCCTCTACTTTAACTGAGCCGTCAGCCGAAAAAGGCTGCCAGCAGCCGGGACGATACGTAGCCTGCCGACACGTTTACGTCCATATACCCCTCACACTCATCACAGGCGGAAATAACATTTTCGCAAAGCTCCTCACTCAGGGTGCCCTCCGCCATGTGCCGGGCTGTCTCCCTCCTTAAGGTGGTTATAAGGTTTAGTATTTCCCCTCTGTTAAGCTTTGAAACAGCCATTATGGCAGCTGCCAGCTCCCAGCCGCTGTTTTTGACGGCGGCGGACAAAATATCAATGCCCTCCCTGCACGGTGAATAGCTTTCCTCATGGGGCAGTGTTATAATCTCGCACCTTGACCTGACCGTTGGAATAAGTCTGTCCACATTATCAGCAAGAAGCAGAAACATGGAATACTCCGGCGGTTCCTCCAGAATCTTCAGCATGGCGTTTTGCGCCTGAAGGTTCATTGTGTCACTGTCCTCTATTATAAAAACGCTTCTGTCCCCTTCGTTTGGCATGACAGATGCCCGGGAGCGCACGTCGCGCATCGTCGCTACCGTTAAATTCTTCTCATCGGCAGCTTTTCTTACAACAGTAATATCCGGGTGAATACCCAGTTCAACTTTCCTGCAGTCAGTACACTTTCCGCAGGGTCCGCCACGTCCCTCTCTGCAAAGAGCTGTCTTTCCTATATACATCGCGGCGGAAAGACGACCCTGGCTGTCAGAGCCGGAAATTATATAGGAATGAAAAAGGTGTCCGGCGTCAATATGGTTTTTTACATAGGATAAAGCGTCCATATCTTTTGGACTCCTTTGCTTAAATTTTACTTGTGATAAAGGGCTTCCGTCTGATATACAGGCTCGCAGGTAAGATTTACTCCAAGCTTTTTAAGGCAGTTTTCGTCAACTCCTGACAAAATAACCGTGGAATGGGCTTCGCAGCCCTTGAGCTTTGGCAGCTGCTCCATCGCCTTTGCCGCTATATTGTCACGGGCGGCGCATATGGACAATGCCAGCAGCACCTCATCGCTGTGAAGTCTTGGATTAACGCTTCCCAAATGATTTACCTTGAGGCTTTGCACAGGCTCGATAATTTCCGGCTCCATAAGCTTTATCTCATCATCTATCCCGGCAAGGGCTTTAAGAGCGTTAAGCAGCATTGCGGAAACAGCCCCCAAAAGCTCACTTGTCCTGCCTGTAATTACCCTTCCGTCCTGAAGCATTATGGCGGCTGCAGGCTCTCCGGTCTGCTTTGCCTTTTCCATTGCCTCCCTACGGGCAGGTCTGTCCTCCTCCGTAACACCGGCCTTATTCATTATAATCCGGATTTTGTCGGCCTCGGCGCCGTCAGAAAGTCCCTTTGCTCTGGTCTCCTCCGCCGTAAACCAACGCCTTATTATCTCCATCTTTGAGGCGTAACGGCAAACCTCATCGTCTGTTATGCAGTTGCCAGCCATATTTACGCCCATATCCGTAGGAGACTTATACGGGCACTCCCCCTCGGCTATTCTCTCAAAAATAGCTGCCAGCACGGGAAAAACCTCCACGTCCCTGTTATAGTTTACGGTGGTCACGCCGTAAGCCTCCAGGTGAAAGGGATCGATCATGTTCACGTCGTCCAAATCGGCTGTCGCCGCCTCATACGCCAGATTGACCGGATGATTAAGCGGCAGGTTCCATATCGGGAAGGTCTCGAACTTTGAATAGCCCGCGGCTATCCCCCGCTTATGGTCATGGTAAAGCTGGCTTAAGCAGGTCGCCATTTTTCCGCTGCCCGGTCCCGGCGCCGTAACAACCACAAGGGGTCGTGAAGTCTCAATATATTCGTTTTTCCCGTAGCCCTCCTCAGAGACTATGGAAGAAATATTGGCAGGATAGCCCTCTATGGGATAGTGGCGATAAACCTTTATTCCAAGTCCCTCAAGGCGCTTCATAAAGCTTTTCGCCGCCGGCTGCCCGGTATATCTCGTTATGCACACGCTGCCAACGTAAAGCCCGTAGCTTCTGAAAACATCAATAAGCCTTAAAACGTCAAGGTCATAGGTTATTCCGTAATCACGGCGAACCTTATTTTTCTCTATATCTCCGGCGTTTATCGCAATGATAATCTCAGCCTTATCCCTTAGCTGGCAAAGCAGCTTTATCTTATTATCGGGATTAAAGCCCGGCAGCACACGGGAGGCGTGGTAATCATCAAAAAGCTTGCCGCCAAACTCAAGGTAGAGCTTACCGCCAAACCTGTCTATACGCTCCCTTATATGCTGTGACTGCATCTTTAAATATTTCTCGCTGTCAAATCCCTGTTTCACCTTATCTTATCCCCACTTTACACAACCTATCACGTTATATTTTACCCTCAGCCTCATTGTAAGTCAATATCTTTCTAAATTTCAGCATTCCCTGACCCCAGCGTGAAAAATCCCTCCCGGAAAAAATTCCGGGAGGGATTTTATTTTACATTTTTTCCGGCGCTGTAACGCCTACAATAGTAAGAGCGCGCCTTATAACCTGCCTTGTAGCGTCGGCAAGCTTAAGTCTGGCGTTTAGTATATTCTCCTCCTCGCCCTTAATGCGGCAGGAAGAATAGAACTTGTGGAATCTGGCTGCAAGTTCCGTTACATACCTGTTAATACGTGATGGGTCATAGTCCCTTGCGGCAAGCTTGATCTCCTCAGGAAGCATTGAAAGCTGCTTAATAAGATCGCGCTCGCTTTCGTGGTTCAAAAGCGAAAGGTCAACCTCATCTGCGTTCTTAACAGTCCAGCCCTCCTCTTCCAGGTTGGCTATAAGGCTGCAAATTCTGGCGTGGGCGTACTGGACATAGTACACCGGGTTTTCGCTGTCCTGACGCACGGCTAGACCCAGGTCAAACTCCAGATGTGTCTCAGGCTTCGCGTTAAAGAAGAACCTACAGGCGTCAACGCTTATCTCGTCCAGTAAATCCGAAAGACCCAGAGCCTTGCCTGTACGCTTTGAAACCTTGATAGTCTCTCCGTTTCTTGTAAGACGCACCATCTGCATAATAAGGAAATCAAGCTTATTCTGGTCAATGGGTATACATGGCGCGCTGCAGGTTGCCTTGAATCTGATAGCATGACCATGGTGGTCCGCGCCCCATACGTCGATTACTCTGTCAAAGCCTCTTACGGCAAATTTATTGATGTGATAGGCAATATCCACGGCGTAGTATGTGTAAAAGCCGTTGGAACGCTGCAAAACCTCGTCCTTGTCGGCTCCCAGCTCGGTATTTTTAAGCCACACGGCGCCGTCCTTTTCGTAGGTGAGACCGTTTTTCTTCAAAAGCTCCACCGTATCCCTCACAGCTCCGCTTTCATGGAGAGAAGACTCTAAAAACCACGTGTCAAAATGGATTCTGTACCGCTCTAAATCACGCTTCATTGCCTCGATATTTTTCGGCAGACCGTAGGAAATAAAAGCTTCCCTTCTCTGCGTCTCATCTACGTTAAGGTACTTGTCACCGTCCCTTTCGTAAATTTCACGGGCAAGAGCCTTAATGTCGTCGCCGTGATAACCGTTATCGGGGAACGGCACATTTTCCTCTCCCAGACAAATCTGGAGATACCTTGCCTCAATGCTCCTGCCGAAAAGGTCTACCTGGTTTCCGGCGTCGTTTACATAAAACTCCCTGGATACATTGTACCCCGCCATCTGAAGTACCGACGCCAATGTGTCGCCCAGTACTCCGCCTCTGGCGTTTCCTATGTGCATGGGTCCCGTGGGGTTTGCGGAGACAAACTCCACCATAACCTTTTCACCCTTGCCTACGTTACTTTTTCCGTAATCCTCTCCGTCAGTCTCAATGCCGGATATAACGTCTCCGTACCACTTCTGACCAAGACGGAAGTTTATAAAGCCTGCTCCCGCCACCTCCACCGACGAAAAATAAGTACCATTCAGGTCAATGCCGGAAATAATCTCCGTGGCAATGGTCCTGGGCGCCATTCTCATGGTCTTTGCCGCCGTCATGGCGCTGTTTGAGGCATAGTCACCGTTTGCCTCGTCCTTAGGTATCTCAACATTGCCCTTAAGCTCCACCCCGTCAGGGAGAGCCCCTCTTGATACAGCTGCTCTGTAACCCTCTTCTATAAGCTCCTGAGCCTGCTTCTTGGCAGATTCAATCATATTCGTCATGTGTTTTATTCCTTTCCTCCTGAATAAACCTGCCACTCAGGCAGTTTCTATCGTTATATTCAAATCGTTTCTCACCGTCATGGAGCCGGACACGTCAAGCACATATTTAATATCAAGCTTTCCTCCGGTCTCGCCAAGCTTTGAGTACACGCTCTGGGTATCTATCCCCATGGTAAGCGCTCCGTAGGGAGAGCTGTAAACACAGTAATTTTTCTTGCCCTCCTCAAAAACCATCTGCATTGTAACAGCGCCGGTTCTTGTAATACAGGCATAGCCCTCAGAAACATCAAAAGCTGTTTTTGTGCCCTCCATGCCCGTAAGCTCGCTTTCCATATAGCTGAATCTGGCGCGACCGTTTCTGTATGAGTAAAGCCCCTTTGTTACAAGCTCAATCTCCTCGCCGCTGTCGTCTGTACCCAGCAGACCCTTGACAGAAATCATTACATCTTTCAAGGTCATCTTCCTTTCTTTTTTCTAAAGCTCATCTATGGACACCCGGCTGACCTGTCCCTCAATTCTCTGCTGAAGGAAAATATCGGCTTTTTCGGCAAACCCCTCGACGCTGTCGCTGACGTAAAACCGGCAGGAGCCCTTTTCCGAGTCAGTGAGAAGCCCCCGCTCCCTTAAAAAGCCGGAAAGCTCCTTTGCCGTCTCCCCGCCGGGGTCAATAAGATTTACGCCGCCCAGCCTTTCGGCTATGGTATCCGCAATAATCGGATAATGGGTGCAGCCCATAATAAGTGTATCAATATCCTTGTCGTCAAAATATGAGAGGTATTCGTCCGCCACAAGGGACAAAAGCCTGTCACCCTTTCTTATCCGCCCTTCCTCAATAACGGGCACCAGAAGCGGACAGGCGCGGCTGAAAATCCTGCAGCCCGGCAAAAGCTCCATAAGCCGTCTCTCATAAGCTCCGCTTCTGATTGAGGCAGCAGTACCTATAATGCCAATTCGACCTGTTTTAGTCATCCTGGCGGCAGCAGACGCAGCAGGACCCAAAACTCCCATTACGGGAAAATCAAAACCACCGGAAATCTCCTCAAGACCGTTAGTGCTCACCGTTCCGCAGGCTGCAACCACCGCCTTTATATTAAATTTCCGGAGAAATTCTATATCCTGTCCGGCGTATTTTATTATTGTCTCCCTGGACCTTCCGCCGTAAGGCACCCTGCCTGTATCGCCGAAATAAATAATATCCTCCCGGGGCATTACCTCCATAAGCTTCTTTACGGCAGTTAGTCCGCCAAGCCCGGAGTCAAATACGCCTATGGCCCTTCTGTCCATATTAATCACCTTACCTTAACCATAATATCTTAAATTATCTTTACAAATAAAACAAGTCTAAATTGTAGATTTTCTTTAGGAAATTTGATATACTGTATTCGATTAACCTTAGGGAGAATTAATTGACCGTAATTTTTTACGTTGTTTTTCCCTTAGGTTTGTAAATCAGTTATTTTCGCCTGCTAATTTTTACGTCAGGCGGTTTTGGTGTCATCGGAGGTTAAAGATGAATAAAAATTCCAGAGACATTCCTTTTATATTCATATTTGTCGCGTTTGGTATGTTCTGGCCGCTGGGACTTGTGCTTTTTCTGGCAAAGTTCGGTATACTCGACAGTATTCTGTCAATATTTAAAAAGGACGACGGCATAAGCTCTGAGGAGCTGCGGTATCAGAAGTACAAGATAGTCCTTTCCGGCAGAAATTCCGAAACCATCGGTCATCTGGCGTCGGTGGTTGGCGTCTATCCTCAGGTATGTATAAAGGATTTACAGTATTTAATATCCCGGGGTGATTTCGGTCCCGACGCATACATAAACTACCTTGAAAACACCATTGTACTAAAACGCGGCGCCGATGCCGGTCAGAAATATGATCCAGTCGACACTGCCGGGTATGAAAAAGTCTCAAAGTCAAAGTCCGGGAAGAAAAAAGCTTCCTCCAAGAAAAATGATGCCGACCCGTACAAGAGCCTTAATAAAATGTCAGGCTGGCTTCTGGCTTTGGGAATTATCTTCGGCGTGGTTGGCTTTATTAATGTTGCGGAAGCTTTTGATACCCTTGTGTGGCTTGGATTTGACAGCTACTTTATTCAGGAACTTATGGGTGGGCTGTTCTGGCTTGCCGGAGGCGTGGTATCTCTCGTCACAAGAAGCTCCGCCAAAAAGAGAATCAAGCGCATGAAAGCGTACACCGCGGTTTTGGCCGGGAAAGACTACATTGAGCTTAAGGAGCTTGCCAGCGTTGCCGGAGTTAATATAAAAACCGTTAAAAAAGATATGGAATACATGATTGACAAGGGTCTTTTGGGAAAAGAGGCGTATATCGACCAGGGGGACGAGCTTCTTATACTTAAAGCCGGCGCCGGTCCAGAACCGGAGACCGCAACCGAGCCTGCCGCCGATGACGAGGATTCCTACATGGCCATTTTAAAGGAAATACGTCAGGTAAACGACGATATTCCTGACCCGGAAATCTCAGCCCGTATTGACCAGATTGAGAAGCTTACCGCCGCCATATTCAAATCCGTTAAGGATAACCCGAAAAAGCTTCCCCAGATAAGAAGCTTTATGAGCTACTATCTGCCCACTACCCTCAAGCTGCTTCACTCCTATGCGGAGTTCGACAAAGCCGGCGCCAGCGGAAGCAATATTTCAAGTGCCAAAGCCGATATTGAGGGTATCCTCAGTACCCTTGTGGAGGGCTTTAAAAAACAGCTTGATAAACTTTATGAAGCCGACGCCATTGATATTTCCTCCGATATTGACGTGCTGGAAAATATGCTTCGCCGTGACGGTCTCTCCCAGGACGACAGCGGCTTCGGCGGCGTTGCCGCTCAGAAAAAATAATTTTACGGACGCCCTTAAAAAGGGGCGTCCGTTTTTTATGTAATTCAATGCTTAATTTTCTTCTTTTCCAAAGGCAGAAACGCCCAATCTGCGTTTCTCGTAAGTTAAGATAACACATTTTGACTTAAAAAACGTGTATCCCTGATAAAAATACGAGCCCATTTCATGTCTCGTGTTTCTGTTTACAACGCTGCAGGTTATATCTTGACTTGGGGCTATATATTGGGTATCATAAACTCATCTAACAAAAAAATGAAGGAATTTCACATGAACTCAAAAATCAACGGAAGCTATGAAGAACTAAACTACTTTAACGCTGTGTGCTGCCTTCTGGTTGTCCTCATACACACCCTGTCCCTTGGCATAACCGGGCTCAGCCGCAGCTCATGGCAGTTTGCGGCAATATACTTCCCCTGGAACCTGTCGGCCTTTGTGGTGCCGGCTTTCCTGTTTAACGGAGCAGTGAAGATGGCGCTGCTATTTAAAGCCTCCCCCTCCGCGCCCTACCCCAAGTATATATGGCGGCGCATAAAGAAAATATATGTGCCGTATATCGCCTGGGTTATAGTTTACTATATTATTTTCATTCCCATGGGTATTGCCCAACTCTCCGTCAAGGCGTTTCTGTATTATATTGTATCGGGAAAACTGGCGTCCCACTTTTACTATATTATAATCACCATGCAGTTTTATTTGCTCATGCCCCTGTGGAGATGGGTAGTTAAGCATATACCGTGGTATCTGGCGGTTACAGTCTCAATCTTTGTAACGATTCTCATGCTCAAATTTACATCGGTACTGCAACACGCCGGCATAACCTTTAATTACAGTGATCGGGTGTTTCCCACCTACCTGTTTTTCTGGATCCTCGGTTTGTACGTTGGAAGTAATTACGAAGCCATCCGCAACAGCATTGTTCGAAACAAAATTTACGTACTGACTTCCGGGATTATGATTCTGGTGTACTCATTTATCAGTTACATTCAGTACACAAGGAGCGTTTATATCTACGATATGGGCTACCTGAAGATTTTTTCAGACACTCTGTGGATTCTCCTGCTGCTATGTCTCTCCTCTTTATTAGCAGGCTCCGGCTTAGTGCGGCTCCGCCGGGTCCTTCACTGGATACACGGGGCATCTTTTCAGGTGTATCTGTCCCATGTGCTGTTTATAACTGTTGGGACGTATCTGCTGCAGTCTCATGGCGTCACAGAGACAGCGCTGCTTCTGGTGCTGAGAGCTATACTGGGATATGGCTGCCCCTTTGCGCTGTATTTTATACTGAAGAAAATCAGACTCTGCTTTAAAAGATAGTGATTATTTTATATTTAGAAAATTTTAAAAAAACGGCGAGCGCTGTATGCGCTCGCCGTAATGTTTTATTTTTTACTCCCTGTCAATGGGAAGACCGGCAGCCTCTCTCTCCTTGACTGCTTCCTTTCTGGAAATATTCCAGCGTCCACGCTCGTCAATGCCGAGGAACTTTACCCATGTCCAGTCGCCTACATTGATAACGTCCTCAACCTTTTCCGTTCTCTTGTACTCCAGGTCCTTTATGTGGCACATGGCGTCCTTACCAGGAACAAGCTCCACAAAAGCGCCGATAGGAATTATCCTTGTGCACTTTCCGAAGTACAGCTTACCAACCTCGGGGACAAACACAATGTTGTCGATTATCTTCTTTGCCGCACGGCAGGCTTCAATACCCTGGCTAGTGATAAACACACTGCCGTCGTCATTAATATCAATCTTGCAGCCGGTATCGGCACAGATCTTCTGAATGGTCTTTCCGCCGGAGCCGATGACTTCACGGATCTTGTCCGGGTCAATCTGCATGGAAATCATCTTCGGAGCGCTCTTTGCGAGCTCTCCCCTGGGCTCGGAGATTACAGGCAGCATAATCTCGTCAAGAATCTGGCAGCGTGCCTCCCTTGTAATCTCAAATGCGTTTTCAATTATATCATAGGTCAGACCGTCATTTTTAAGGTCCATCTGAATTGCGGTGATACCCTTCTTTGTACCGGCAACCTTAAAGTCCATTTCTCCGTGGAAGTCCTCAACGCCCTGAATATCAATAAAGGTTGTCCAGCTTCCGTCGTCATCATGGATAAGTCCGCAGGAAATACCGGCAACAGGCGCCTTAATCGGCACGCCTGCGTCCATAAGCGCAAGGGTGGAGCCGCAGATGGACCCCTGGGAGGTGGAGCCATTTGAGGAAAGGACCTCGGAAACAACTCTTATGGTGTAGGGGAAATCCTCCACATCAGGGATAACAGGCTCAAGGGCCTTTTCCGCCAGAGCGCCGTGACCCACCTCACGACGTGAAATGGAACGCGATGGTCTTGCCTCGCCTACGGAATATGAGGGGAAGTTATAGTGGTGGATATACCTCTTGGACTCCTCCTCAAAAATAGTGTCAAGCTTCTGTGCAGCGGACATGGTGGAAAGAGTGCAGACAGAAAGCACCTGGGTCTGTCCTCTTGTAAAGAGTCCGGAACCGTGTACTCTCGGAAGTACGCCAACCTCAGCAGCCAGGGGACGGATCTCGTTCATGGCACGACCGTCAACACGCTTGCCCTGAAGGAGCCACTCCTTAACTACCTTCTTCTGAATCTTATAGGTAATCTCCTCAAGCATGGAGTTTATCTCCGGATACTCCTCACCAAACTCCTCGAGCATTTTTTCAACAACGGCATTGTAGCGCTCCTCACGGACATTCTTGTCGTCTGTATCCATGCAGTAGCGTACATCGTCAAGATGCTTCTCGCAAATCTTGTCGAAAAGCTCCTGGTTCCAGGAAGCGTGCTCATACTCAAACTTGGGCTTTCCTATCTCGGAAACCATCTGGTTAATCAGGGTGATAACAGGTTTAATTGCCTCGTGAGCCGCCTTGATTCCGCCCAGCATAACGTCCTCGGGAATCTGGTCGCCGCCGGCCTCTATCATAACAATCTTGTCCATTGTAGCGGCAATGGTGCAATACATTTCGCTTGTCTTACGCTCCTCGGAGGTGGGGTTAATAAGATACTTTCCGTCCTTAAGACCAAGTCCCACACCGGCAATAGGTCCGTTAAACGGAACATCGGAGATACTTACTGCCGCGGAAGCGCCGATCATGGCTGCAATCTCGGGAGAGCAGTCGTAGTCCATGCTCATAACAGTGCAGGTAATGACAACATCGTTACGAAGGTCTGATGGGAACAGCGGGCGCATCGGACGGTCAATCATACGGGAGGCAAGGATACCTCTGTCTGACGCCTTTCCCTCACGACGGGTGTAGCCGCCGGGGATACGTCCCACTGCGTAAAGCTTCTCCTCAAAATCAACTGAGAGAGGGAAGTAATCAATGCCGTCCTTAGGTCTTGCGGAAGCGGCAACGGTAACAAGTACGGTGGTCTCGCCGTAGGTTACCATAACAGCAGAGGAGCACAGCTCGGCATACTTGCCCACCTCAAGGGTAAGAGGTCTGCCGGCCAGAACCATCTCATACTTCTTATAATTGGGAAATTCTCTGTGCTTAATTATCATCAGGTTACTCCTTTCATCTTTTGGGAGAGGCGTACCTTTTAGCACTTGAATACAGCCCCACATTCTCTGGAGACATATTCAAATACTAAATAAGTACGTCTGCTCTCTGGTTTTTTCAAAACATTAGCATGAGTACCACATACACCATTTTCCCAAAAGGTGTATGTGGTACCGCGGGGTAAATTACTTTCTTATGCCAAGCTTGGCAATGCAGGCACGATAACGCTCAATATCGGTGCGGACAAGATAGTCCAGAAGGTTACGGCGCTTACCGATCATCTTATACATACCGAGACGGCTGTGGTTATCCTTCTTGTGAACCTTAAGGTGCTCGGTGAGCTGATTGATACGCTCCGTAAGAATAGCAATCTGAACCTCCGGGGAACCGGTATCGTTCTCGCTTCTGCGGTTTGCCTCAATAACGGCAGTCTTCTGCTCTTTTGTAATCATTTTAATTCTTTCCTTTCTTTATTATAGTCGCCGCTTCACCGGGTAATGGGCTGAAAGGGCGCCCTGCAAAACTTAGGGCAATACTCCCAAAACCAAGTTGAGGGGCACAATCTAGCATATTTTATCATTGAACGGGAAAAAAAGCAAGGTGTTTTTTTATTTTACCCAAATTTTTTCCGATTCAATCATGCTTCTCACGTTTAAACAGTCCGGGGAGAACCGTCAGTCCTCATCGTCCTCAACAAAAATTGCCTTGGGCGCGCCGCACATTGGGCACTCCCAGTCCTCCGGCAAATCCTCAAACTCAGTCTCGGGCTCAATGCCGTTATCGACGTCGCCCTCCTCCGGGTTATAGACAAAGCCGCAATCATCGCACTTATATCTTTTTCTAACCATTCTGCTCTGCATTAAAAGTTCCTCCAGAAAAAAGTAATATATTAAACACTATTTTGAAAGATACAGCATAAGCGCCGCCATATCAGCCGGTGAAACCCCTGATATTCTCGAAGCCTGACCGAGATTTTCCGGTCGCACCTGATTTAGCTTCTGCCTTGCCTCTAATCTCAGTCCCTGTATCTTTTCATAATCAATATCGTCCGGCAGAGTTTTTTCCTCCATACGCCGGAAATCCTTTATCTGCCGCCGCTGCCGCTCAATATATCCGGCATATTTAAGTTCAATCTCCACCCCGGTGGTAACGCTTTTTGAAAGCTTTGGTCTGTCAGGGTCAAGGGGCGAAATGGCTCCGTAACTTACCTTTGGCCGGCGAAGAAGATCAGCAAGGGAGGCTCCAGTTGTAATGGACTTCTCCCCCAATTCCCTCAGTACCCGGTCAGAAAGCTCCGTAGGACCGATATGGGTGCTTTCAAGCCGCTTAATCTCAGCCTCCATGGCTGCATACTTTTCCCTCACAGCCCTAATACGTTCCTCTGAAACGAGACCGATACTGTACCCCAGTTCACTAAGCCTTTTATCTGCATTATCCTGCCTGAGATACAGCCTGTATTCGCTTCGCGAAGTCATCATTCTGTACGGCTCCTGGGTTCCCTTTGTAACAAGGTCATCAATAAGGGTACCGATATAGCTCTCGCTGCGGCTCAGCACGACCTTATCCCTGCCCAGAAGCTTCATGGCCGCATTTATACCCGCAACAAGCCCCTGTGCCGCAGCCTCCTCATAGCCGGAAGTGCCGTTAAACTGTCCCGCGCCGTAAAGCCCCGGAATTTTCTTTACCTCAAGAGTGGGGTAAAGCTCCAGAGGGTCAATACATTCGTATTCAATAGCATAGGCAAAACGCTGTATTTCAGCGTTTTCCAGTCCCTTTATTGAGTGTACCATCTCAATTTGCACGTCCTCTGGCAACGATGAGCTGAGTCCCTGGATATAAAGCTCCTCAGTGCCGAGTCCCATGGGCTCAATAAAAATCTGGTGGCGCTTTTTCTCCGGGAAGGTGACGACTTTCGTCTCAATAGACGGGCAGTACCTTGGTCCCACGCCCTCTATCATTCCATTATACAGCGGGGAGCGGTCAAGGTTACTGCGAATTATCTGGTGGGTTTTTTCGTTTGTGTAGGTGAGATAGCACACAGCCCTGTTTTCCGGCGGCGTTTTTGTCTCAAAGGAAAAAGGCTCCGGCTCCTCGTCGCCGGGCTGAATCTCCATCTGGGAAAAATCCACGCTTCTTCGGTTTATTCTGGGCGGCGTACCCGTTTTAAACCGCCGCATATTAAGACCCATTTCACGAAGTCTGCCGGCAAGCCCCACCGCAGCGTGCATACCGTCGGGACCGCTTTCCTCCACATTGTCTCCGCAGATTGTTCTTCCGTCAAGATACGTGCCGGAGGCGATTATGCAGGCTCTCACATTATACACGGCGCCCGAGGACGTTACCACCCCGGATACCGCCCCGTTTTCCAGCAGTATATCCACTATCTGCGCCTGAATTATCCTGAGATTTTGCTGACTTTCCAGAGTCTGCTTCATTACCCTCTGGTAC
>CALWYM010000116.1 GCA_944385775.1 uncultured Oscillospiraceae bacterium
TTACTACCATGAAGGACGAAAAGGGGCGCAGAATCGGTATGGAACTTGTAGACGACATTGAGGAGCGTGTTTACCCCGTTGGTCGATTGGATATAAATTCTGATGGACTTCTTCTTATGACTAATGACGGAGAATTTGCGAATAGAGTTATGCACCCGTCCTATGAGAGAGACAAAACTTACAGAGTTACTGTAACGGGAGACCTTGACGTGGGGCTCAGGCGTCTTTCTGAGCCGATGGAACTTGATGGCTCTGAGATTAAACCGGCGATGATAAAGATTTACAAAGCAGGCAGAGAAACATCGGTTATCGATATGACCATATATGAAGGAAAGAACCGTCAAATCAGAAGAATGTGCCAAATAGCCGGACTTAATGTAAAAAGTCTTACGAGAATATCTGAGGGTGGCGTTCACCTTGGAAGATTGAAGAAGGGAATGTGGCGTCACCTGACGCCGAGGGAAATTTCGCAGCTTTGGGGCAAAGACTAATTCATAATTGAAATATTTCATTGAAAATAATTCAAAATGCTCTTGAATAAAAAGTGAAATAAGTGTAAGATGAATACGTGCCGTTTTGGCACGTATTTTCCATATTTTGTGGATATGGGGGTTTTATGAATGGATAAAGATGTACTTGCTGTAATATCTGCGGTATCACCCAGTTTTTCAAAGGGACAAAGGAAAATTGCGCGATATATAACCGCAAATTATGACAAAGCTGCATTTATGACAGCCGGAAAATTGGGGGTTGCTGCGGGGGTTTCGGAATCCACCGTAGTTCGTTTTGCCGCTGACCTTGGCTACGACGGATATCCTGCAATGAAAAAGGCACTTCAGGAACTTATTAAAAACAGACTGACCACAGTACAGCGTATTGAAGTAGCCAAAGACATGATGGAAAAGGGACATATACTTGAAACTGTACTTAGTTCAGATATTGAAAAAATAAGGTATACTCTTGAGGATATTGACCACGCAGCTTTTGATGCGGCAGTGGCAAAGATTACCGGTGCGAAGAGCATATATGTTGTAGGACTTCGCTCATCGTCTTATCTTGCGGGCTTTTTGGGATTTTATTTAAATCTTATTTTTGAAGATGTAAGGGTCATTAATTCAAGTGCCGCCAGCGAAATCTATGAGCAGATTCAGCATTTGAGCAGGGATGATGTTCTTATTGCTATAAGTTTTCCAAGGTATTCAAGAAGGACTATTACCGCAATGCAGTTTGCAAGAGGTGTAGGGGCAACTGTAATCGGTATTACCGATACTGAAACGTCACTGGTTGCGCAAAATGCTGACATTAAGCTCTACGCAAGAAGTGAGATGCTTTCCTTCCTTGACTCTCTTGTTGCTCCACTCAGCCTTATTAACGCTCTTGTAGTTTCTTCCGCCCAGAGTGCTAACTGTGATTTGGAAGCTAAGTTTGAGAAGCTTGAGAAAATGTGGGCTGAGTATGAGGTATATGAAAAACATGAGTGATCTTATTGTGATAGGCGGAGGTGCCGCCGGACTTTTTGCCGCCGGTACCGTTGCCTCATATGGTCGTTCTGTAACCTTAATTGAGAGAAACAGCAAGGTTGGTAGAAAACTTGGAATAACCGGTAAGGGACGATGCAACGTCACTAATAACTGTTCAGTTCAGACGGTTATTGAAAATATCCCTACAAACCCCCGATTTATGTACAGCGCCCTTAATCTTTTTTCACCAGAGGATACTATGAGGTTTTTTGAAAGACAGGGTGTACCGCTGAAAACGGAAAGAGGGGGAAGGGTTTTCCCTCAATCTGACAGGGCAGCTGATATTGTTAACGGGCTGAGAGCGTTTTGCAGGAAAAATGGTGTTGAGATTGTGACAGCTTCTGCAAGGGAGCTTATTTTTGAAAATGGCTGGGTTACCGGGATTAAAACAGATTCCAGTGATTTTTACGCAAAAAAAGTGCTGCTTTGTACCGGAGGCAAGTCATATCCTGCAACGGGCTCAACCGGGGACGGATATATTATGGCTCAGAAGCTGGGTCATACTATTGTAAAGCCGAAAGGCTCCCTTGTGCCGCTGGAGATTTGTGGTGATATATGCGGAAGAATGCAAGGATTTGCGCTGAAAAATGTCAAGCTTTATGTGCTAAACAGCAAGGGCAAAGTGATATATGATGACTTTGGGGAAATGCTCTTTACCCATTTTGGTGTGTCAGGTCCCATTGTGCTCTCTGCCAGCTCCCATATGAGAGATTTTGACAAAGAGCATTACAGCTTAAGAATAGATTTAAAGCCGGCTCTTGATGAGAAAAAGCTCGATGCCAGAATCCTTCGTGATTTTGAAAAGTTTTCAAACAGGGAGTTTGCAAATTCCCTTGGAGAGCTTGCCGGCAGAAGCATGATACCTGTTTTGGTGGAGCTTTCTGGAATACCACCGGAGCAGAGAGTAAATTCCATAACGAAGCAGCAGCGACAGGAGCTTGTAAAGCTTTTTAAAGAGTTTATGCTTGAGGTTAAGGGACCACGCCCTATTGAGGAAGCGATTGTGACGTCCGGCGGCGTCAGCGTAAAGGAGATTGACCCAAAGACAATGGAGTCAAAGCTTGTTAAGGGCCTTTATTTTGCAGGTGAAATAATAGATGTAGACGCCTATACCGGCGGCTTTAACCTGCAAATAGCCTGGTCTACGGCCTATACTGCGGCAGTTAGCATAGCAAATGATTTGGAGTGATTATTTATGAAGCATATTAATATTGCCATTGACGGTCCGTCTGGTGCGGGTAAATCTACTATTGCCCGTATGACCGCAGCAAAGCTTGGATTAATTTATGTTGATACGGGAGCTATGTACCGCTGTATCGGTTTGTATGCGGTGAGAAACAATATTGTCCCGGGGGCGGAAATTGTGCCTTATCTCTCTGATATTGATATTAAAATCGAATATGATGGTGGAGTGCAGCACATGATCTTAAATGGCGAGGACGTTTCCGATCAGATACGTACTCCCGAGGTTTCATCTGCTGCGTCCGGTGTTTCTGCTGTGCCTGAGGTCCGGAGCTTTCTTCTTGACACCCAGCGCCGGCTGGCAGAACAGAACAGCGTTATCATGGACGGGCGCGACATAGGAACAGTCGTACTGCCTAATGCCGAGCTTAAAATTTTTCTCACGGCCACAGCTGAGGACAGGGCTATGAGAAGATACGAGGAATACTGCCAAAAGGGAGTAAAAATCACCTATGAAAAGGTTCTGGAAGGTATTTTGGAAAGGGACAGTCAGGACAGTCAGCGGGATATAGCCCCTCTTAAGCCAGCTCCTGACGCTGTTATGGTTGATACTACCGGAAATACCCTTGAGGACAGCT
>CALWYM010000117.1 GCA_944385775.1 uncultured Oscillospiraceae bacterium
CCGCGCTGTCGGCAGCCATAAGGGTGCGGTATGTGTCCTCCGAAAAATCCTGGTGACCGGGCGTGTCAAGAATGTTTATACAGTAGCCGTTATACTCAAACTGCATAACAGATGATGTTACTGAGATTCCGCGCTGCTTTTCAAGCTCCATCCAGTCGGAGGTGGCGTGGCGGTCGGACTGTTTTCCCTTAACGGAGCCGGCGGTCTGTATTGCGCCTCCGTAAAGCAGCAGCTTTTCCGTAAGGGTGGTTTTTCCTGCGTCAGGGTGGGAGATAATCGCAAAGGTGCGCCTGCGGTTTATCTCCTCTTTAGTTTTTATATCCATAATGTGATTTATCTCTCTCTTATATATAAATTTCGTTGCAAAATTATTCTGTTTTCTCTTTTTACATCAGTATCTGTCCGTTTCCTTATAAAAATTGCCTAGATAGTATAAATGATTTTTTCCCCTTTAACAAGGGGGGAAAAACCAAATCTGCCCTATTTTTCAAAGGTTAGGCGCATCTGGTACCAGACCGCACCGCCGTGGGAGGAATCTGACAGACCCTCCGACACAAAGCCGAATTTCTCATAGTAATGTACCATGTGATCCTTTGCCGTAAGGCAAATTCCCCTGCGTCCGTCCCGGCGCGAATCAAAAATAACCTGTTCCATAAGCCGGGCGGCAATGCCGTGACGGCGGTATTGGGGAACGGTATCCACTCCAAAAAGCATAAGCCATTTGCCGTCCGGTTTATAAAACTTCGCTCCGGAATACATTTCGTCAGCGAGATTTTCCTCGTCTGTTGTCATACCGTTAATAAACGCTATAATCTGTCCCTTTTCCTCCATAACCCAAAAGCACTGGGGAAAATATGTGAGTCTTTCTCGAAAGCTTTCCCGTGACGCGGCTTCTGCCGGGGGAAAACACTGCCCCTCAACGGCTGAAACCATATCTAGGTCGGAAAGACTGCCTTTTCGTATTATCATTTGCTTCTCCTTTTTATGTACAGTTAAATTAAACTATACAGCACGGGGAGAAATTTTTCAAGCTCCTGTCATTGCTGATTTAATGAGGGATTTGAAAATCTCAAATACGGAGAGCCGGGGAATGTCCGCAGCGGCCACAATGTTGCGCTGCGCCACCGTTTCGCCGTTTAACGTCAGGGTAAGGCTTCCCAGCACGTCGCCTTTCTTTACCGGAGCGGTTACCGAGGGGGAAAGCTCCATGGAGCGCTCAATGGAGGACATGGCGCTTTTACGCACCAGAATATTTCCGCTGTCCTCAATTACGGCGTCAACGGTGCTTTCCTTTCCAAGATAGACAGTTACCGGAGGAACAGGTTCCGACGGCACAGGTGAAAGCAGTGCATAATTTGAAAATCCAAAGCTCAGAAGGCTCTTTGCACTTTCAAACCTGTCGGAGGAGCTTTCACAGTGAAGCACCACGGCGATAAGTTCAAGACCGTCACGGCTGGCGGTTGCGGAGAGACAGTATCCGGCAGAGGAGGTGAAGCCAGTTTTGAGACCTGTTGCGCCGGGGTAGAAGCGGATAAGCTTATTTGTGTTGCTGAGCCCAAACTCGCCGTTTCGTATGGTATCTGTCCAGATCGTGGTATAATCAAGTATCCATGGGTGTTTTAAAAGCTCACGGCTCATTATGGCGATGTCCCTTGCGGTAGTCATGTGGGCAGGGTCCTTTAAAAGTCCCGTAGCGTTGCCGAAATGGGTGTTTTCCATGCCCAGCTCCTGGGCACGGCTGTTCATAAGGGCGACAAAGCTCTCCTCTGAGCCTGAGATATGTTCGGCCATGGCAACTGCAGCGTCGTTGGCTGAGGAAACGACGATGCATTTAAGCATTTCCGACACCGGCATGGTCTCTCCCTCCTGAAGGAATACCTGGCTTCCGCCCATTCCCGCCGCGTGGGCGCTTGTGGTTACGGTGTCATCAAGGGAAATTTGCCCGGAGTCCACAGCCTCTACGATAAGAAGAATTGTCATCACCTTTGTGACGCTGGCAGGCTCATAAAGCTCATCGGCGTTTTTCTCATAGATTACCTGGCCTGTCTCCTTTTCCATAAGAATGGCGGAGGGAGCGGAAATCGAAAGCTCCGACGGGTCTACCGGCGATACGGTTTCTGAAAAAACAGAGATAGGCACGTCCTGACCGTCCGGTGATTCGTCGTAAACCGAGGCGGCTTCGGCGGCAGCTGCCGGAAGCAGTGCCAGAATAAGTAATATGGCGCAAAGCTTTTTCATAGTGGATACGTCCCCTTTCGTTTTTTTATGAGTATATGCTGCGCAGCTGAAAAATAGAAACGGCAGGGCTCGGAGAGAAAGAATTTGCAGCAGGTTTCACAAATTGTTCACCCAAAGGGTGAAAAAATGAGGGATAATAAATACTGCATAGAAGTAACTTACAGGGGGAGAGTTGATTAAGTGGAAAAGAAAGTTCTTGTAATTGAGGATGACGTAAACATTGCGGAGCTTTTAAGACTGTACCTGGAGAAGGAAGGGTTTAAGGTATCCATTGCCCACGACGGCGGCGCGGGAGTCGCTGCGTTTGAGGAGGAAAAGCCGGACCTTGTGCTCCTTGACATAATGCTTCCTGTTATGGACGGCTGGGGCGTTTTAAAGGAGATACGCTCAAGCTCGAAAACTCCCGTTATAATGCTTACCGCCAAGGGCGAGACGCTTGACAAGGTATCAGGTCTTGAAATGGGCGCAGATGACTATATAGTAAAGCCCTTTGAAATAAAGGAGGTCGTGGCAAGAATCCACGCCGTGCTCCGCCGCTATGGCGGTGATGAGGAGAATACTCAAAGACGCCTTGTATTTGACAAGCTGATTATTGATATGGATGCCTTTGAGCTCATAGTGGACGGAAAGAGAGTTGATATTCCGCCTAAGGAGATGGAGCTTTTGTATCACCTGGCCTCAAGTCCCAACAGGGTTTACACGAGAAACCAGCTCCTTGACGAGGTATGGGGCTTTGACTATTTCGGCGATTCCAGAACGGTTGACGTTCATATCAAGCGTCTCAGAGAGAAGCTTGAGAACGTAAGTGACAAGTGGTCCCTTAAAACTGTCTGGGGTGTGGGATATAAATTTGAGACAAGAGAAGACTGAGTCAAGTGGGAAAATTTAAAAGCGTTTACACGAAAAATTTCATTACAATGGTTCTTGTGCTCAGTCTGAGCTTTCTTATGCTGGGTATGAGCTATGCCGTAATAAGCTACCAGGTCATTGTCCGTGACAAGGAGGAGTCCATGGAGCGAAACGCCGAGATTACCTCAAGCTTTCTCTCCACCTACTTTTCCTCGGACAGTGTTCAGGATAACAAGCCCACAGCCATGAAGCTTCTTGAGGTAAAAAGCGTTATGAGCTGGCTGAGCCATGACCTTATGAATGTGGATATTATGCTTGCTGACAGTGACGGCATGGTGGTATTATGCTCGGACGACGGATTTTCCTGTGAGCATATGGGCAAGTTTGTGTCAGAGCGCATACTGGACGGGATCAACCGTGAGGGTATGTTAAGTCAGTACGAACGGACAGACGGCTTATTCGGCTCAAAAAGGTATATTGTGGGTACAGTTCTTGAAAGCGCGGGTTACAGCGGATACCTTTTCCTTTCGGGGGAGAGCGACCAGCTTGCCGGCGTGTGGCGGAGCTTTGCCGTAATATTTATATTTGCGGCGCTGGCTGTTGTTGCCATAACCTTTGTGGGAGGCTATCTGGCAACGAGACATCAGGCAATGCCCCTTCGTGAGATGACTGAAGCGGCAAGACGGTTCGGGCGCGGAGACTTCAGCGCCCGTGTCCACGAGACGGACAGGTGCGACGAGATAGGGGAGCTGGCATACGCATTTAACAAAATGGCGGACTCTCTTGAAAACAGCGAGAAGGCAAGGCGTGAGCTTATCGCCAACGTGTCCCATGAGCTTAAAACGCCCATGACCACAATAACGGGCTTTGCCGACGGTATCCTTGACGGAACCATACCTCAGGATAAGCAGCGGGATTATCTCTCCATTATATCCTCTGAGACGAAACGGCTTTCAAGGCTTGTCCGTGGCATGCTGGATATGTCCCAGATTCAGGAGAAGAAAAAGGGCGAGATACTGAAAAAACGGTTTGATATTTCCGAGGTTATAAGGGTAGCGCTGTTAAGCCTTGAGCAGAAGATAACATCAAGGGGCATAGATGTGGACGTTAGCCTGCCGGAGGAGGCGGTTATGACCATGGGTGATGCGGACAGCATTACACAGGTGGTGTATAACCTTATTGACAACGCCTCGAAGTTTGCTTCCAAAGGTTCTGCCATAAAGCTGGAGCTTTGGAAACAGGACGGCAAAGCCTACGTCAGCATCGCAAATTACGGTGAGACTATCTCCAAGGAGGAGCTGCCCCTTATTTTCGACCGTTTCCACAAAACCGACAAAAGCCGCAGTATGGATAAGGACGGCGTGGGTCTTGGTCTTTATATCGTAAAGACAATCCTGGACAGCCACGGCGAGGATATTTTCGTCACCAGCAAAGACGGACTTACAACCTTTACCTTTACCCTGACTCTTGCACTGGACGAGCCAAAGGGGAATTCACAAAAAATATAAAGAATATTCACAAAATTTCGTTTTAGAACTATTATAATAATCATTGAAGCGATCCTCCACACACTTTGCAGGACTGTTTTATTGTGTTTCAAGCCTGCGAAGTTTGCTTCCGGTGGAGAGCCTCCCTTAAATCCACCGTCAGCGTAAGCTGAAAAAAGTTTTCCCCCCTCATTTTTGGCGTAGAGTGTCCTACTTTTTTGGTAGGGCACTCGTACTTTTTACGGAGGTATGTGGAAAAAGTTGTGGAGAATGTGGAAAAACTGTCACAAGTAAAGTGTATTGCCTTTGTAGTGTGTTTGTGTTAGTATAAAAAAACAGAGAATACCCGACTGAGCGATCGGGGTAAATAAAGGAGGAGAAAAAATGGGATCCAAGAAAACCTATCAGTACTCCATTGTGGAGAAGCTGAGCTTTAACCGCTACGGAGGTACTGAGGACGAGGCAAGGGCTGCCAAAATCATTGCCGACGAGGTAAAGAGGCTTGGCGGAGAGCCGGAGATTATGGAGTTTGAAATCCCCGCCTATGAACTTCACAGCTGTTCTCTTAAGGTGACGGCGCCCTATGAAAAAAACGTGGAGGTTGTGCCCTACGGTCTTACTGGAAACCTGCCTGAGGGCGGCGCGGAGTTTAAGCTTCGTTACATTGAGGATACAAGTCCCCAGAGCTTTGTCGGCATTACGGACCTTTCCGATACTGCGGTACTGATAAACGAGCTTAACTGGGATATGTACCGTAGGCTTTATGAGCTGAAGGCAGGGGCGTTTATACTTATCGCCAACGACAAGTGGTACAATTCCGACGAGACTACCGACCTTATCCCCAGGGAAATCCGTGAGGAATATCTGGAAATAGGGAAAATCCCGGGCTTTTCTGTCCGCTCCTCCGACGCTATCGGGCTTATGAGGAACAAGGCGGAGAAGGTACGCCTTGAGCTGAGGGAAACTGAGGGCATTGCTACAAGCCGCGATGTTCTCGCAGTTATTCCCGGCACTGAATTTCCGGAGGAGAGCGTTGTAATAACGGCTCACTTTGACAGCGTGCTGGTGGGTACAGGCTCCTGGGACAACGCCACGGGGTCGGCTACCATTATGTATATATACAGGCACTTTTTAGCTAATCCCCCAAAGCGTACCATGCGTTTCATCTGGTGCGGCAGCGAGGAGCAGGGACTTTACGGAAGTATTAACTATATTAAGCAGCACAGAGACCTTCTGCCGGAGATAAAGTTCTGCTTTAACTTTGATATGTGCGGAACTCTTCTGGGCGCTAACAGGATTACCGTAACCGGCGGCGAGGAATTAAAGAACTACGCTGAGCAGCTTGCCATGGAGTACGGCTATCCCACGGTGGTAAATCTCCGTGTACATTCCAGCGATTCTGCGCCCTTTGCCGACGAGGGTATTCCCTCAATGGGCATAGGAAGGGGCACAAAGTCCAGCGAGATACACACGAGAAATGATTTGCTCTACCCAATTTCCAGTGAGAAGCTTTACGAAAACGGCGAGTTTGCCGTGTTTGCCATATCACGGTTTATAAACTCCGCGGTATTGCCTGTTAAGAGGGAGATACCGGAGAGCATGAAGAAGGAAGTGGACAAGTACTTCTGGAAAGATAAGCTGTCCCAGCTTAAAAAGGACTGAGAAGTAAAAGGGGACTGACCCGAAAACGGGTCAGTCCTTTTTATTTCTGATACCGCGGCATAAGAAGGAGCGCCTTACAAGAGAGGATACAGGCAGACCGGGAGCTTTTACGCAGTATCCCAAATGACTGAAAAAGACGGTGTCATTAAGCCTTCCCGGTGGTAAAAATTGCAGAAAGACCCTAGGATTTTAAGCCCTTTTGTGCTATACTTATGACAAATAAAATGAGAGGTAAGTATTTTGGAAGATATTATACTTTTAAAGCTGGGCGAGATCGTGCTGAAAGGTCTCAACAAGCGAATATTTGAGGATAAGCTTATGGCGAATGTGCGCCGCAGGCTTAAACAATACGGTAATTTCAGGGTCTATACCGTCCAGTCCACTGTTTATGTGGAGCCCCAGGACGAGTTTTGTGACATGGACGGAGCACTGGAAGCAATGAAAACCGTTTTCGGCGTGGTGGCAATTTCCAGGGCAGCAGCATGTCCAAAGGACAAGGACGAAATTTTCAAAATGGCGAAAAGCTATCTGGGAGACGAAATCCGCCGGGCGAAAAGCTTTAAGGTTGAGTCAAAGCGATCCGACAAGGCTTTCCCAATGACGAGTATTCAGCTGAGCCAGTATGTGGGCGGACTTCTGGCGGAAGCATTTCCGGAGACAAAGGTTGACGTCCATAATCCTGAGCTTGTGGTGAATATTGAAATACGCGACTATTCGGCCTACGTCCACGGCATACCTATCCCCGGCGCAGGCGGTATGCCCGTAGGCTCTAACGGCAGGGCGGTGTCAATGCTGAGCGGCGGAATTGACAGTCCTGTGTCCACCTATATGATGGCAAAGCGGGGAGTCAGTATTATTCCCGTCCACTTTTTCTCTTTCCCATATACGTCCCAGCTGGCAAAGGAAAAGGTTATAAGGCTTGCGGAGCTTTTGGGTCCGTACTGCGGAAAGCTTACTCTTGAGGTGGTGCCCTTTACCCATATTCAGGAGGAAATCCGGGATAAGTGTCCGGAGGAATATTTCACCATAATAATGCGCCGTTTTATGACAAGAATTTCCCAGCGGATAGCCGAAGCTAACGGCTGCTCCGCAATAGTTACCGGGGAAAGCCTGGGTCAGGTGGCGAGCCAGACCATGGAGGCCATGGCGGTAACTGAGGAGTGCGTGTCAATTCCCGTAATACGTCCTCTGGTTTGCCTTGACAAGACGGAGATAATATCCGTGGCAAGGAAAATAGGCACCTTTGACACGTCAATTTTGCCCTATGAGGACTGCTGTACTGTATTTACGCCAAGGCACCCCAAGACAAAGCCCCGGCTTGAGGAGGTTTTAAAAGCCGAAGCGCCTCTTGACGTGGAGGGACTTGTGGAGGAGGCTGTGACAGGCATTGAAAGGGTGGTTATTTCAAAATGAGCTACTGTGCTGAGATTATTTCTGTTGGAACGGAAATACTGCTGGGCAACATCGTAAACACAGACGCCAGGGATATTTCCCAAATGCTGTCTGAGCTCGGTATAAACGTGTATTATCAGACTGTTGTGGGTGATAACCCGGAGAGGCTTAAAAAGGCGGTGGAGATTGCCAAGGGAAGGGCTGATATAATCATCACTACCGGCGGGCTGGGTCCCACCTGTGACGACCTTACAAAGCAGACGCTGATTGAAGCCTTTAACAAGGAGACGTATTTTGACGCTGAGGCCGAGCGGATTATGCTGGATTATTTCAAAAAGCGGGGAAAGCCCGTGACGGAGAATAACTATCAGCAGGTCTATCTGCCGGTGGGCTGCGTCCCCTTTGAAAACACCTGCGGTACGGCGCCGGGCTGTGCTTTTGAGGCTGACGGAAAGTACGTTTTAATGCTGCCCGGACCGCCGAGGGAGTGCGTGACCATGATGAAGGTCTCCGGCATACCATATCTTAAAAGCCTTTCAGATTCCGAGATATACTCCCACAATATACACATCTTCGGTCTTGGCGAAAGCAACGTTGGGGATAAGCTGTACGATATGATGATGGAGCTCAGTAATCCCACTCTTGCCCCCTATGCCAAGGACGGGGAATGTTACCTTAGAGTTACCGCCAAGGGAAAGAGCCAGGAAGAATGCGAAAAGCTTATGGAGCCTGTAATAGCCGAGGTCCGGCGCAGACTGGGCGACGTGGTTTACAGCGTTGACGTTGAAACGCTGGAGGAAACGGCTTTTCTTCTTATGCGTGACCGCGGGCTTACGTTAAGTGCGGCTGAGAGCTGCACCGGCGGACTTCTGGCAAAGCGCATAACCGACATTCCAGGTGCGTCGGCAGTTTTCCGCGGCGGAGCGGTTACCTACGCGACAGACACAAAGGCGTCACTGTTAGGTGTTGACAGCCAGGTGCTTAAAAATGAGGGACCTGTGTGTTCCACTGTGGCAGTTCAGATGGCTGAGGGGGTAAGGCAGCGTTTCGGGTCTGACATCGGCGTGGGCATAACGGGCATAGCGGGACCGGATACTGATGAGTTCGGCGCTGCCGTTGGCACGGTTTTCGTTGCGATGAGTGTTGACGGCAAGGTGTTTTGCCGTCATCTTACCCTGGGCTCCGACAGAGAACGCATCAGAACGGCGGCAGTCCACAATGCCTTTGACATGATAAGAAGATACCTTACAGGTCTTGAGGTGGAGTGACGTAACCTTAACTTTAAGTTTTCAGAAAACAGCCTTTCTTTTTGAAAGGCTGTTTTCTTTATAAAATTAATTTTTTATTACAAAATCCCCAAAAATATGCTATAATATAATTGATTAGTAAGTTTAAGTGTATTTGGAAAAGGGGGAAAAGAATGTTCGGCATTGATGAGCTTATAGTTTACGGAGGAGAGGGAGTATGCAGGGTGGTGTCCATCGGCGTACCAAGCATTTACGGCAGAGGCAAAAAGGAAAATCAGAGACTTTATTACACGCTGCAGCCCCTTTACCGCTCCGGAAAGGTGTACACCCCGGTGGACGGCAGTGTATTTATGAGACCTGTCCTTTGCAGGCAGCAAGCCATTGAGCTTATTAAAAAAATACCAGAAACGGAGGCTTACGTTTTCGAGAGCAGAAACGTGCGGTTTCTGACAGAGCACTACCAGGAGATTATCGCGTCTCACGACTGCATAAATCTTGTAAAGCTTATTAAGGCGGTGTATTCAAAGAGAAATAAAAATACCAAAAACGACAGAAAACCGGGACAGATTGACGAGAGGTTTTTAAAGCGTGCCGAGGATATGCTTTTCGGCGAGCTTGCAGTGGCGCTGGACATACCCAGAGACCAGGTCGTAAGCTACATCGAATCAACAATCGCCGCCATAAACGCCGGTGAGGACTGGAACGGATAAAGAAAATCCCTTTCCTTTTTCGGAAAGGGATTTTATCTTTTTTATTCTTTTTTACTGATGGTAAACCGGGAAAGCCAATTTCCCGTAAGGTGAAGCAGCTCCGAGGCAAAAAGTGTCAGGGAGAAGCATATAAGCTGGGTGGGGAGGGTGCCCAGACCACAAGTGAGTACCTTACCCCAAATCCACTCCTGAGTGGCGTAAAACTCAAAGCTTATGGAGCCAAAGTGGGAGACAAGGCTGTAAAGCCATTTTACGGCGCCGTGCTTCGACAGAAAATCGCCTGCAAGACTGAGACACACAGCTATCCCAGGGGCAATAAGCAGATTTATCTGAGCGTTAAGTGACAGAAAATACCATGGTATTTTCCCCACCGTCAGAAGAATGTTCAATAAAATGCCAAAAATCATGGCGGAGAGAGGGAAAACAAGCTGAAATGGTGTGAGCTTAGGCTTTGTTTTGCTGAGATGACCCAGATAAAAGCCCAGCAGAAAAACGGAAACCCTCGTTGTAATTGCGAAAAGGTCGCCGCGAATATCATTTCTGAACCGGTAATTTAAGTAGGGGACAAGAAGACACATCACTAATGTGAAAAGTCCCTTTTGCTTAATCCTTTTAAAAAGCCCGTAGTAAAGGGGAGAAAGTGCGTAGAAAATCAGTATGCAGGGCAGAAACCAGAGAAAACGGTACACATTTATAAAAAGCTGTGCCGTTCCCGTAATCCGTCCAACAAAGCCCCGAAGGCTCCAGCCGTCCCACAGCCCGATAAAAAGAGCTACCGGGATAACTACAAAATAAAGCCGCTTAAAACGTCTTAAAAGATAGGAAAGGTAGCTTTTCGGCGTCAGCGCGGAGTTTTTGTCAAGAGAATAGGACAGCCCACAGGAGCTACCAACCAGAAAAATACCCACCTCGCACGAGCCAAGCCTTTTAAAAAGCCCGTAGCCGTATGGTAAAATTCCGCTGCCGGACGCTGAGGGAAATATGTGGAAAATATATATCCAAAGGGCGGCAAAGCCCATTACAAATGTTCTGTGTCGGCTCAGTATCTTCATGGAAAGCCTCCTGCTAAAATGCTGCTTTTATTCTACTTCATTTTAAGAGCAAAAGCAAGAAAAGAGCCGATTTAATTGATATAGCAAATTATCGAAGAAAAAATCCATGATAAAATATAGACGTCAGTAAAGTATAGTGTAG
Source organism: uncultured Oscillospiraceae bacterium (assembly GCA_944385775.1). GTDB lineage: Bacteria > Bacillota > Clostridia > Oscillospirales > Oscillospiraceae > RUG626. The sequence goes on from CALWYM010000117.1 coordinate 10,780, forward strand.
AACAAAAATGGATTTACCGGGTAAGGAGGGATTTACGGTGAAGGATGTTATCAGAATTCTTTTGGCTGTTTTAGTTGTGGCATTTATTGTGACGGCAGCATAGGGAGAGAATGTTATGTACCTTGTCTCTTTACCTGACGGGAAATAAAAGGACTCTTATTAAATCTCTGCCGTAGGCTTGCCCTGGGGCAGAGTTTTTTTCACGGAAATTTCATAAATAATGCTTAGCACTCTTATTGACAGAGTGCTAAAATGGTGGTATATTAGCAATTACGAAAACAAAAGAAGAAAGAAGTGGAAAATTCCATGGCAAAAAAACAGTTTAAGGCCGAGTCCAAAAGACTTATGGACCTTATGATAAATTCCATTTACACCCACAAGGAGATTTTCCTCCGTGAGATTATATCAAACGCAAGCGACGCCTGTGACAAGCTTTGCTACAAGGCACTGACTGACGATTCCCTTAACATGACAAGGGGCGATTTTCATATAAACATCGCCGTAAACAAGGACGCCCGTACTATTACCGTTTCCGATAACGGTATCGGTATGGACAAGGAGGATTTGGAGAATAATCTTGGCGTTATCGCCGCGTCGGGCTCATTTAAGTTCAAGCAGGAGCTGGGGGAGGACGCAGGAGACACTGACGTGATAGGTCAGTTCGGTGTTGGTTTTTACTCCGCCTTTATGGTGGCTGATGAAATTACTGTTATTACGAAAAAATACGGCTCCGACACAGCTTACCGCTGGGTATCCTCCGGCACGGATGGCTACACCATAACGGAGTGCGATAAGGATACTCTGGGCACTGATATTATAATGCACATAAAGGAGGATACAGAGGACGAGAAGTATTCCGAATTTATGGAGGAGTGGAAGATCCGTGAGCTGGTAAAGAAGTATTCCGACTATATCCGTTTCCCGATAACCATGATGGTATCCCACTCAAGGAAGAAAGAGGGCTCTCCCGACGATAAGCCGGAGTATGAGACCTATCAGGAGCTTGAGACGCTAAACTCCATGGAGCCTATCTGGCAGAAACAGCGCTCCCAGGTGACACAGGAGGAGTACGACAAATTCTACGAGAGCAAGTTCCACGACTATGCTCCCCCACAGCGCACCATATCGGTTTCCGCAGAGGGAGCCGTGACCTACAAGGCTCTTATGTTCATACCGTCCCAGACGCCGTATGACTACTACACAAAGCACTATGAAAAGGGGCTTGCCCTCTATTCCAGCGGCGTTATGATAATGGATAAGTGCGCCGATTTGCTGCCGGACTATTTTCAGTTTGTCCGCGGCGTTGTGGATTCCCCTGATTTGTCCCTTAATCTTTCAAGGGAGCTTTTGCAGCACGACAGGCAGCTTAAAATAATCGCCTCAAACCTTGAAAAGAGGATTAAGGCGGACATCGTCAAGCTTCAGAGAGAGGACAGAGAGGGCTACGACAAGTTCTGGAAAAACTTCGGCAGGCAGATTAAATACGGCGTTGCCGAGGAATACGGTATTCACAAGGAGCAGCTTCAGGACCTTCTCATGTTCTACTCATCCACAGAGAAGAAAATAGTTACCCTGGACGAGTACGTTGGCAGAATGAAGGAGGATC
>CALWYM010000118.1 GCA_944385775.1 uncultured Oscillospiraceae bacterium
CCCATCTGCCACTTCAAGCAACGGCGGCCCCTCGGGAAGATGTACCTGCTCGGAAAAAAGCGTAAAGGCATACAGAAGCAAGCTTTCCGGTCCGCTCCTTGACAGAATAGATATGTATGTTGAGGTCCAGTCCCTAAACTACGGAGAGCTGAGCGGAGATACGCCCAGAGGCGAGTGCTCCGCCGATATACAAAAGCGGGTCAACGCCGCAAGACTTATTCAGCAAAAGCGATATTCTGGCTCAGGCATACAAAATAACGCCCAGATAAGCTCTACGCTTATAAGAAGCTACTGTAATCTTGATTCCGCCGGCGAAAAGCTTATGGAAAACGCCTTTAACCGCCTGGGACTTACTGCGCGCTCCTATGACAGACTCCTTCGGGTGGCGAGGACCATTGCGGACCTTGCCGGTGAAGAAAATATCTCACCCGTTCATCTGGCCGAGGCGATTCAGTACAGAGCATATGACTTTTCAGTGTAACCGTACCCCTGACCGAAAATCGGTCAGGGGCTTTTCTTTTCCCGAACCTGCATTTTTTCTTATTTTAAATTGCAAAAATCTATTCCCTTTTCTGAAATAATGTGTTATGATACTATACAGTTGTTTTAAAGCTTCAGTAAAGAAGTTTTTAAGGAGGAAACTATATGATAAATAAAGAAACCTATTCCTATGAGGTTGTGAAAAAGCTCAGCTTCACAAGATGGGGCGGCACCGAAGAGGAAAAGCGCGCGGCGCAGATAATAATGGACGAGATCGCCGCAGCCGGCGGCTCCGGGGAGATTATGGAGTTTAAGGTCCCTGCGTACGAGTGCCAGAAGTGCACCTTTACCACCCTTTCACCTTATAAAAAGGAGATAGAGGTTATCCCCTACGGTATTTCAGGGCAGCTTCCCGAGGGCGGCAAGACCTTTAAGTTCCGCTACATCGAGTCCAGTTCCGAAATAGCCTTTAAGGGCGTGGGCGACCTTTCCGATACGGCTGTTTTGATAAACGCCCTGGACTATGATATGTATAAGCAGCTCTGCAAGCACAATGCCGGAGCTTTTGTGGTAATACATAACCTTAAGTGGTGGATGACGCCGGAAAATTCCGACCTTATGCCCCGTCCCATGCGTGCAAAAATGCTTGAGCTGGGCAAAATCCCAGGCTTCTCAATCCGTTCCAGCGACGCTACCGAGCTTGTTCGGGACCACGTGAGCAGCGTTCACCTGGAGCTTCGTGAGACAGAGTTTGAGGCAACCAGCAGAAATGTCCTTGCAGTTATCCCCGGCACCGAGATTCCGGAGGAGAGTATCGTCATCACAGGTCACTTTGACAGCGTTTTGATGGGTACCGGCTCCTGGGACAACGCCACCGGCTCTGCCACCCTGCTCTACCTTTATAACCATTTTATCAATAACCCCCCGAAGCGCACGCTCCGCTTTATCTGGTGCGGCAGCGAGGAGCAGGGGCTTCTCGGCAGCAAGGCCTATGTTGCGGAGAAGAAGGAGCTTCTTGACGAGATTAAGTTCTGCTTTAACTTCGATATGAACGGCACATGGCTTGGTCAGAACAGTGTGGGCATAACAGGCGGCGAAGACCTTAAAAACCTTGCCGAGCAGATTTGCAAGGAGGCAGGCTATTCCGCCACCTTCAGGGTAAGCGTCCATTCCAGCGACTCCGCTCCCTTTGCCGATAACGGAATTCCAGCCATCGGTCTTTCAAGGGGCACTAAGTCCTGCGAGATCCACACAAGAAACGATCTTCTCACACCAATTTCACCGGTTGCTCTCCACAGAAACGGTGAGTTTGCCGCGTTCTTCATCTCCAGAATCGCAAACAGCGCCGTAATGCCCGTTAAGAAGGGTATGCCCGATGATATGAAAAAGAAGCTGGACGTGTACTTCCAGAGAGACAAGAAGCCGGACTAATTACACTTATAACAGGAGAATGAAGCCATGATAAATAACGAAACATATCAGTACGAATTAGTAAAAAAGCTCAGCTTCCTCCGCTACGGCGGAACAGAGGGTGAGGCAAAGGCGGCACAGATCCTTATGGACGAGATTGCCTCCTTCGGCGGCAAGGGCAGTATTGAGGAATTTCAGATCCCGGCCTATGATCTTCATAAGTGCTCAATGAAAGTCACCGCACCATACACCGAGGAAATCGAGTGCGTTCCCTACGGTCTTTCCGGTCAGCTTCCCGAGGGCGGTGTCGAGCTTGACCTTAAATATATAGAGCTTGCCACCGATATTGACTTTATGGGTATCGGCGACCTTTCCGGCACGGCAGTTCTTATAAACACACTGGACTGGGATATGTATAAAAAGCTCTATGAGCACCACGCGGCGGCATTTATTGTCATCGCTCAGGACAAGTGGTGGAACACCCCTGAGGATACGGACCTTGTACCGAGAAATCTCCGTGACGAGTATATGGAAATCGGCAAAATCCCCGGCTTCCAGATTCGCTCCATCACAGCTCTTAACATGGTTAAAAACGGCGCTTCAAAGGTTCACCTTGAGCTTCGTGAGACAGAGACCACCCATACAAGCCGCAACGTAGTGGCAGTTATCCCCGGCACCGAATATCCCGATGAGAGCGTTGTGCTCACCGCCCACTTTGACAGTGTTCTGGTTGGTACAGGCTCCTGGGACAACGCCACCGGCTCTGCACTGCTTATGTACCTCTATCAGTATTTTGTGAAAAATCCTGCAAAGCGTACAATGCGCTTTGTCTGGTGCGGCAGTGAGGAACAGGGTCTTTACGGCAGCATTGCCTATATTGACCAGCACCCGGATATTATTGACGAGATAAAGATGGACTTTAACTTTGATATGAACGGCACTGTTTTGGGTCGGAACTCCATCTCCGTCACCGGCGGCGAGGACCTTAAAAACTACGTCTACCAGATGGCAGCCGAGGTTGGCTATGACGCGAATATCCGTGTGGGCGTGTCGTCCAGCGACTCCGCTCCCTTTGCCAGAAAGGGTATCCCCTCCATCGGTATCGGCAGAGGTCATATGCAGTCCTGCATTATCCACACAAGAAATGACCTTATCTATCCTCTTGGCGCCGAGGCAATGCACAGAAACGGCGAGTTTGCAAAGCTTTGCGTTTCACGTTTCACCAACTCTGTCGTACTGCCCATTAAGCGCGAGCTGCCCGACAACATTAAAAAGGATGTTGACAAGTACTTCTGGGTCGATAAGCTCTCTCAGCTTAAAAAGCCGGAAGAAAAGTAATTTTTACCACGATAAAGCCCGTATCCTAAACGGATACGGGCTTTTTTTATTCCTTTACGCTTTTGTCATATAAAAGCTTTTTCGGGTAGCCGGATTTTTCCGAAACCTCCTTTACGGCGTCCTTCAGTCTCATGCCGCCGTCACGAAGTTCTTTTACTGATGCCAAAGCTTTGTCAAAATCCATGGCGGCGCCCTTTTCCCTCTTTTTCCCCTCAATTACCAGCACAAATTCCCCTCTGGGCGGCTTATTCGTAAAAATCTCCACACTTTCACCCAAAGTTGTGTAAATCACTTCCTCGTGAAGCTTTGTAAGCTCCCGGCAAAGGGTTATTTTCCGTTCTTCCCCCAGCGTTTCCCCAAGGTCTCCAAGGGTTCTGAGAAGCTTGTGAGGCGCTTCGTAAAATACCATCGTCCGCTCTTCTCCCACTAGAGCCTCCAGCCGCTCCTTTCTGCTTTTGCTGTCCACCGGCAGAAACCCCTCAAAGGTAAATCTCCCATTAGGCAGCGCCGAAAGAGCTACCGCCGACACAACAGCGGAGGCGCCGGGGATAACAGTCACCCTAACGCCGCTTTGGGCGCACAGGCGGACCAGATCCTCCCCCGGGTCCGATATTCCGGGCATACCGGCGTCGGTAACAAGAGCGCAGCTTTCCCCGGAGAGAAGTCTTTCCAGTATTGCCCTGCCACTTGCCTCCTTGTTGTGCTCATAGTAGCTTACAATGGGCTTTTTTATGGAAAAATGGTTCATCAGCTTCATGGTGACCCGGGTGTCCTCAGCCGCAATAAAGTCAGCCTCCTCAAGAGTCTTTACCGCCCTTGGCGTCATGTCCCCGAGATTTCCGATGGGCGTTGCCACAAGATACAGCGTTGCTGCCATTTATCTTTCTCCTATCTGGTAAAATGATACATTTCCTTTATTTCCCTGCTGTCGCCGCCCTTTTCGTCCAGAAGCACAAGGGTCGGCTCCACCCTGAGGGAGGGGCGACCGAGCTTTATACATTCTATAAGGAATACGGAGGGCTCCTGCTCCGGGCGGGCGGTTATAAGCCGCAGCCGCTTGGGCTCCAGTGAAAGACCGCTGAGGGTACATATCGCCTCCGCCATTCTGTGAACGGGGTACACCATGTAAAACCTGCCGCCGGTGTGAAGCAGTGAAGACGCCTTCTGGCAAACCTCCTCCAGGGAGCAGTTCTTTTCAAGCCTGGCGGAGCTGTTAAGGGGCTTCGGAGACATGGTTCCGCTGGTTTTAAAATATGGCGGATTTGTCACCACAATATCAAAAAGCCCCACGTCACGCTGATGCAGCAGCCTAAGGTCGGTACACAAAACCCTGCCGCGGCTTTCAAAACCGTTTAAAATAAGGTTCTGCCGTGAAATCTCCGCCGCCTCGGCTGATACCTCCGCCATGGTGGCTGTAAGGGACGGGTAATGCGAAAGCAACAGCAGAGAGATTATTCCGCTGCCGCTTCCCAAATCGAGGAACTTCTTTCCCCTCGCCGGACGGACAAAATATGACAGCACAACGCTGTCCATAGTCACGGGAAAGACCTTGTCCGTTTTTAAAAGCCGAAGTCCCCCCTGCCACAGCTCATAAGTTTCCAAAATGGCTTCACCTCAAATGCATTTCTCCGTACATTATAAACTATTTTCCCGCAAAAATAAATACTGCGGACCGGTCAGGTCCGCAGTATATATGTAATATGCTCTTTTTTCAATTATTCCTCGCTGATTGCGCCTACAGGGCAGCCTGCTTCGCAAGCGCCGCAGTCAATGCACTTGGATGCATCAACCTCATAATGCTCAGCACCCATATCAATAGCGCCCACAGGGCAGGTGCCGGCGCAGGAACCGCAAGAAATGCAAGCATCAGAAATCTTTCTGGCCATTATATTTACCTCCATATTAATTATTCTTTCTTTAGTGGGAATTTTCCCATCTATCTTATTAAACAGTATAACACGTTTTTTTAAAAAAGCAAGGAAAAAGTTTTGGAAAAGGCATTATATATCCGTTATGCCCTTAATCGCACCTTCTGCCTTTCCGGTTCACTCTTTGACCTTTATTCTTTAGTCAAAATCGTGAAAAAACGCAAAAAAATTAGTATGAGTTAGAAAAAGTGAGCTTTCGTCAGATATACAAAGGTCAGTAAAGGTTAAAGGTCAGAGAAAGTCAAAAATGAACTTTGCTTTTTTGACCTTGTGGGCGTATTATAATCACAGAACGAAGGTTAAAGAAAGTCAAAGTCAAACAGAGTTTGATTTTCAAAAGTAATGAAAAGAGGTGACACCGGTGGGTATAAGTGATACGATTGCCGAGTTCATAAACGGTATGCTAAAGGAGGACAGCACAGCTGAGCTCCAGCGGGCAGACCTAGCGAACCGGTTTGGCTGTGTTCCCAGCCAGATCAACTACGTAATTTCCACCAGGTTTTCCCCTGAAAGGGGCTACATAGTGGAAAGCCGCCGGGGTGGCGGAGGATACATCCGGATACGCCGGGTGCAGATGGATCCGAAACAGCTGATGATGCACACAGTAAATGCCATTGGAGACGAAATTGATTTTCGTTCTGCCCGGGCACTTATGGGAAACGCGGTGGCGTCGGCAGCCATAACGGATTCAGCCGCCAGAGTTATTCTCTCGGCAGTAACGGATACGGCTTTAAAGCCTGCGGACAGTGAAATCCGTGATAGGCTGCGAGCCTCCATTATGAAACAAATGATTTTAAGATTGTTAAGCTGAAAGGAGAGCTTTTATTATGAAGTGCACAAATTGTGGAGAAAACAATGCTTGTTATCATTACAAATATAATATAAACGGAAAGATTACAGAGGCTCATCTCTGCGCCGACTGTGCCGCAAAGATGGAAGGAAACGGAGAGCTTGCAAAGCTCAATGATGCGTTTAAGGACTTTGACCAGATGTTCTCTGGCTTCGACTCCATGTTCGACAGCCTTATGAACCGTCCGCTGTTTGGTTCTTTCGGCTCCTTCCCGTCTTTCTCAATGCCGGTTCTGACCTTTCCCCATCTTGCAGCGCCGGAAACCACTGAAAGAGAGGCTTCTCAGGCTGCGCCAAAGACTTCGGGCACTGGTGCGAAGGAAAGCACCCTGGATCCGGAGCTCAGCAAAAAGCGTGAGATAAACGCACTCCGTGAGGAGATGAGAGCCGCCGCCGAAAGTGAGGACTACGAAAAGGCAGCAAAGCTGAGAGACCAGATTAAGGAGCTCGAAAAGCAGTTATAATAAGTAATACAGAGAAAAATTCCGCCGGGAGAACCAGTCATTCTCCCGGCATAATGCGAGGTGTTAATAATGAGATACGAAGATAAATTTACCGAAAGAGCAAAAAGAGTTTTTGAGCTTGCCCACGATTCCGCGGCGGAACTTGGTCACGGCTATGTGGGAAGCGAGCATATACTTCTCGGCATATGTCTTGACGGCGGTGGAGCCGCAGCCAGGGTTTTGAAGAATAACGGTATTGACGCTGACCTTGTAAAGGCTGCCATAGAGAAAACAGTCGGCAAGGGTGAGCCTGCCGGTACAACGGTTCAGGGACTTACCCCGAGAGCGAAGCGTATAATCGAGATTGCCGCGGCAGAAGCGGTGGCTTTGGGTCACAGCTATATCGGCACTGAGCATCTGCTTATGGGAATTTTGAGGGAATACGGCAGTGTTGCCGGTTCTATCCTCGTGTCCCTTGGGGCGGATATAAACAAGCTCTACACCGAGATTATAAATGTGTTCAACCAGTCCCAGCGTCAGAAGGCTGCCGTGGGAAATTCCTCTCCCCGCCATGCGGAGACCAAGACCCTTGACCAGTTCTCCCGTGACCTGACGGCAATGGCATCAAAGGGTATGCTTGACCCTGTCATAGGAAGAAACAAGGAGGTTTCCCGTGTAATTCAGATTCTCTCCCGTAGAACGAAGAACAACCCTGTGCTTATCGGTGAGCCGGGTGTTGGTAAGACAGCTATCGCCGAGGGACTTGCCCAGCGTATAGTTGCCGCGGACGTACCGGAGGATCTGATTGGCAAGAGGGTCGTTTCCCTGGACCTTACCAGCATGGTTGCCGGAACTAAGTACAGAGGCGACTTTGAGGAGCGTATTAAAAACGCCATCGAGGAAGTCAAAAAGGCAAAGGACGTAATCCTCTTTATTGATGAGCTTCACACCATTATCGGTGCCGGAGCGGCAGAGGGCGCCATTGACGCTTCCAACATACTCAAGCCTGCCCTTTCAAGGGGCGAGATACAGGTTATCGGCGCTACCACCCTTAACGAGTACAGAAAGTACATTGAAAAGGACGCCGCTCTTGAGCGTCGTTTCCAGCCGGTAACTGTGAACGAGCCTTCCCAGGAGGAGTCTATTGAGATTCTCCGTGGACTTAGGGACAAGTACGAGGCACACCATAAACTGAAGATTACCGACGAGGCTATTGAAGCTGCCGTAAAGCTTTCCTCAAGGTACATTAACGACAGGTTCCTGCCCGACAAGGCAATCGACCTTGTGGACGAGGCCGCAAGCCGTGTACGTATGGAGGACACGAAGCTTCCCCCTGACGTGAAGAACCTTGAAGCTGAAATTGCTTCTCTTGTCAGCGAGAAGGACTCCGCCGTTCAGAATCAGGATTTTGAGCGTGCAGCCGCTATCCGTGATAAAGAGAAGGAAAAGAGAGAAAGTCTCAAGAAGGTAAAGGAGCAGTGGGAAAGCCGCAGCACAGGCTCCACAAAGCAGGTCCTCGCAGAGGATATTGCCGCCGTGGTCGCCGGCTGGACAGGTATTCCGGTCACTACCCTCACAGAGGACGAGGGACAGCGGCTTCTCCGTATGGAGGAGACACTCCACAAGCGTGTTATCGGTCAGGACGAGGCTGTTTCGGCAGTATGCAAGGCAATCCGTCGTGGCAGAGTGGGTCTTAAGGACCCGAAACGTCCAATAGGCTCATTCCTCTTCCTCGGACCTACCGGCGTGGGCAAGACAGAGCTTTGCCGTGCCCTTGCTGAAGCAATGTTCGGCGATGAAAACGCCATGGTGAGAATTGATATGTCGGAGTACATGGAAAAGCATACCGTGTCAAAGCTTATCGGTTCGCCTCCGGGATACGTGGGTTACGACGAAGGCGGTCAGCTCACCGAGAAGGTTCGTCGTCGTCCCTACTCCGTGGTGCTCTTTGATGAGATTGAGAAGGCCCACGAGGACGTGTTTAACATAATGCTCCAGATTCTTGATGATGGTCGTCTTACCGATTCCCAGGGCAGAACTGTGGACTTTAAGAATACCATTATCGTGATGACTTCAAACATCGGCGCAAGGAATATCCTCGAGAAGTCAAAGCCTCTCGGATTTGCCGGCGGCGAAGCCGAGGACCGTTCTGACGAGCGTATCCGTGCCGCTGTGATGGAGGAGCTTCGCAAGACCTTCAAGCCGGAATTCCTCAACAGAATTGATGAGACCATTGTGTTCCACCAGCTCAAGAAAGAGGAAATCCACAAGATTTGCGAGAATATGCTGAAGACAGTCGCAGACCGCGTTGAGGCTATGGGTCTCTCCATGGAGACTGATGCTTCCGCTGTGGATCTGCTTTCGGACAAGGGCTTTGACCCTGTGTACGGTGCAAGACCTCTTCGCCGTGTGATTCAGTCCTCCGTTGAGGACAGGATTGCCGAAGCTCTCCTTGAGGGCAAGATTAAAAAAGGCGACAGGGTTTTGGTCACTGCAGAGAACGGCGAAATCAAAGTCGCCCCCGCAGTCGCTGCGGAAACTTCAAACAGCTAACCACCGTCATCATATATCATGGGAAACGGGGATCGGGACAGTTTTGTCCCGGTCTCCGTTTCTCTTTTATTTTCCAAAAAAGCCACCCTGGATAAAATTTTTTATTGCAATGACACACTATAAGGCAAAATTTTTTGCAAAATTTATGATTATTACAGTTGCAAATTTATAATGAAAAGGGTAAAATATCATTATCGTATTTTTATGATTGGAGGATACATACATGTCAGTTTGCAAGGACAGAGCTTGGAAAAACCTTACCGAGCTCAGCTTTGAAAGAGTAACAGGCACTGCCGAGGAAAAAAGAGCGGCAGAGATGATTATGGCAAAGTGCGCTGAAGCCGGCGTTCCGGCGCATTTGGAGAGCTATGAGATTGATATGCCTATTATAACTGAGGCAAAGTTTTGCGTAACGGAGCCTGAGTATAAGGAATTTGTCTGCATCGCCCTTGGCAAGAGCGGAAATACCCCCGATGAGGGCATTGAGGCTCCCTTTGTCTATATTGAAAATGCCACCGACGTGAACATGGCTGATGTTCGCGGCAAGATTTGCCTTGTTCAGGGCAGAACCCCAAGAGATTTTGCAAAGAAAATGGCTGATAAGGGCGCAGCGGGCTACATAACAATGCGCGGCAACTTCTACGAGGAGCCTGATATGAAGACCGAGATTCGTCCCGGCAACGTATGGGGCGACGGCGATGTTAATATGCCCGCCATTTCAATTCACATAAAGGACGCTGAGACTCTTGTGAGAATGCGCCCGAAAAAGGTCAAGATGATTGTCAAGCAGGAGGGCGCCCACAAGGGCGAAAGCCAGAATGTGGTTGCCACCATTGAGGGTACCGATCCTGAGCTTAAAAAGGAGATTCTTGTATTCTCCGCCCACTATGATTCCGTCAGATATTCCCCAGGCGCATGGGACAACATGACCGGTTCCATTACCATTATGGAGCTTATGTACCACTTTAACGAGAATAAGCCCAAGAGAACAGTTAAGTTCGTATGGTGCGGCAGCGAGGAAATCGGCTGCGTCGGCTCAAGGGAGTATTGCAAGGCTCACCCTGAGGAGCTCAAGGATATTATCTTCAATATTAACTTCGACATGACCGGTGTTACACTGGGCTATGAGTACTTCTGCTGCACAGCCAATGAGGAGGTTAAGCACGCGGTGGAGTACGTCGCAAAGCTTAACGGCTATCCCCTTACAACCAAGATGGATACCTATGCCTCCGATTCCACCAGCTTTGCTGCAGCCGGCGTACCGTCCTGCTCTTTCGCCCGTCTTAACCCCACCGGCGGCGCTGTTATCCATAACCGTCACGACACCATGGATCACCTTGACCCGGACAGCTTTATGATTACCCTTAACTTCGTTGTCATCCTGTCCGAGCAGATTCTCAACGCTCCTGTAAACGTAATCCCCAGAAGATTCTCACCGGAGATTGAGAAGAAACTTGAGGAGCGCAAAAAGCTCCGTCCGGACCCAAAGAAGCCTGAGGACAAGAAGCCCGAATAAGGATACACTTTTTGGGGAAGGGGACAAATCCCCCTTCCCCACTTTTCGGAAGGATTTTTTCAAAACCCCTTGACAATCAAATAAAAAGGCTATATAATAATACAGCTTTCTCAAGTGCGGCTTTAGCTCATCTGGTAGAGCGCCACCTTGCCAAGGTGGAGGTAGCGAGTTCGAGCCTCGTAAGCCGCTCCAAATTTTAAACCCGGCAAAACCGTAGCTGTTTTGCCGGGCTTTTTTTCTAAAGGAGGCATTTCCATGAAGGTAAAAGAGTTTCTCAGGAGAAAAAACATTGAATTCTCCCTAAAGCGGTATTTTATCGACGCCATGGGCGCAATGGCACAGGGGCTTTTCTGTTCACTGCTTATGGGAACAATTCTCTCCACTCTTGGAGACCAGCTGGGAGTTTCTATACTCTCACAGATAGGCACATATGCCAAAGCCATGAGCGGTCCTGCCATGGCCTGTGCCATTGGCTACGCTCTTAAAGCCGACCCGCTGGTTGTGTATTCTCTTATCGGCGTGGGCTACGCCTCCAATGCGGAGGGCGGTGCCGGCGGTCCTCTGGCTGTACTTATAGTTGCCATTGTGGCTGCGGAATTCGGCAAGGCTGTCAGCAAGGAAACGAAAATCGACCTGCTCGTGACCCCGGCAGTAACCCTTTCCGTTGGTGTAGGGCTTGCCGTTTTAATTGCTCCCCCAATCGGAGCTGCCGCCTCTAAAATCGGCTCTTTTATCATGTGGGCAACGGAGCTTCAGCCTTTCCTTATGGGGATTCTTGTATCGGTTATCACCGGCATTGTACTGACTCTCCCCATATCCTCCGCCGCCATATGCCAGGTGCTGACGCTTACCGGTCTTGCCGGCGGCGCTGCCGTTGCGGGCTGCTGCGCTCAGATGGTGGGCTTTGCCGTTATGAGCTTCAGGGAAAACCGCTGGGGCGGCGTTGTTTCACAGGGTCTTGGTACCTCAATGCTTCAGATGGGAAATATAGTTCGCCGCCCAATAATATGGCTCCCCGCCATATTGTGCTCCGCCATTACGGGACCCATTGCTACCTGTCTGTTTAAGCTTCAGATGAACGGAGCACCTATTAATTCAGGCATGGGCACCTGCGGTCTCTGCGGACCCATAGGGATTTGGACAGGCTGGCTTTCACCCTCTGCCGAGGCCGTGTCCAAGGGCGCCGTAGCCATAACGCCCTCGGCTATGGACTGGCTGGGACTTGTGCTTATTTGCTTTGTCCTACCGGCGGTGGTGACAACCCTTATAAGCAATCTTATGCGCAAAGCCGGGCTTATCCGTGAGGGCGATTTGAAATTATAAGGAAAAGGAGAGGTGAATTCACCTCTCCTTAAATATTATTACCTTGCTCAAAATATAGTTCAACACCGTGGAAATTGCCGTGGACAAAAGCTTTGACACCGTGCCGTCCCACAAAAGCACTGATACCGTAATGTGCATAAAGACAAGGTCTATTGCGCCGGTAAAGATTCTGCAGGCAAAAAATCCACCGCTCTCTCTTATAACCTCCCTACCCCGTGCGCCGGAGTGGAAAACGAAGCTTCTGTTTGTCAAAAAAGCGAAGGAAACTGCCAGAAGCCATGCCATAAAGGTACTGAGAAGATTCGGCGCACCGGCACTAAAATAGAGAAACCTGTATGTTATAAGGTTTACCGCCGCCGTAAGACAGCCGAAAAAAAGATAGGTTATATATTCCCTGTACTTTTGCTAATGTGCGATAAAGAAGTAATAGAAGTGTAAAAAATTTTGCCGTTCCTATCCGGCACTTAGGGCTGTGTCGGATAGGTCAGGCGTTAGGCTTCCGGCAAGTCTATCTTGCCGACAAAG
>CALWYM010000119.1 GCA_944385775.1 uncultured Oscillospiraceae bacterium
GGACGACCCACTTGCGTTGGGGGCTGTGGACAGGCTGAGCCAGATTGGTATTCCGTGCTTCGGACCTGAGCAAAAGGCTGCGATTATAGAGAGCAGCAAGGTTTTTTCAAAAAACCTTATGAAAAAATACGGGATACCTACCGCAAGGTATGAGGTGTTCGACGATATGGATAAGGCTCTCAGATACCTTGAGACTGCCCCTATCCCCACTGTTATAAAGGCTGACGGTCTTGCTCTCGGCAAAGGAGTTACTGTTGCGATGACTAGAGAGGAAGCTGTGAAGGCTGTCCACGCCGCAATGGAGGACAAGGTTTTCGGCGCCAGCGGAAATACTATAGTAATAGAGGAGTATTTGGAGGGTCCGGAGGTTTCTGTGCTGTCCTTTACCGACGGTAAAACTATTGTCCCAATGGTTTCCAGCATGGACCACAAGAGAGCCCATGACGGCGATGAGGGACCCAATACCGGCGGAATGGGAACCGTTGCGCCGAACCCGTACTACACAAAAGAGGTTGCGGAGCGCTGCATGAGGGAAATCTTCCTTCCCACCGTCAAGGCTATGAACGAGGAAGGACGTACCTTTAAGGGTTGTCTTTACTTCGGGCTTATGATAACAAAGGACGGTCCAAAGGTGATTGAATATAACTGCCGTTTTGGTGATCCTGAAACTCAGGTGGTGTTGCCCCTGCTGGAAAGCGATTTGCTCACCGTTATGATGGCGACGACAAACGGTACCCTCGGCGAGACTGAGGTGAGATTCTCGAAGAAAAACGCCTGCTGTGTGGTTCTGGCGTCTAAGGGATACCCGGTAAAATATGAAAGCGGTTTTCCCATTGAGCTTCCGGCGAAAGAGGAAAACAGGGAAATCTATGTGGCCGGGGCGGATCTTAAGGACGGAACTCTTGTAAGCCATGGCGGACGTGTGCTTGGCGTGACGGCAGTGGAGGATACGCTGGAAGACGCTGTAAAGGGCGCGTATGAATATGCAAAAAAGGTGAAATTTGAAAACGGATTCTGCCGCAGTGATATTGGCAAGAGAGCTTTAGCGGCCGGGAAGGAGAACTAATCAGCATGGTTTTCAGGATTTTTGTGGAGAAAAAGCAGGGGCTTCGCATAGAGGCTGAAAAGCTCTATTCAGACGTTACCCAGCTTTTGGGTATTTCCTCTGTTGATGAAATTCGTATGCTTAACCGCTACGATGTTGAGGGTATTGATGAGGAGCTTTTCAAACGCAGCTGCAGTACGGTTTTCTCCGAGCCGCAGCTTGATGACGTTTCCTTTGAGCTTAAGTGTGACGGCTACAAGGTTTTTGCCGTTGAGTATCTCCCCGGTCAGTTTGACCAGCGGGCGGATTCGGCGGCACAGTGTATTCAGATAATTTCCCAGGGTGAGAGACCTCTTGTTCATTCGGCAAAGGTATATATGATAAAGGGAAATGTGTCTGATGGTGAGCTTGAGCACATTAAAAAATACGTTATAAACCCCGTTGAGGCAAGGGAGGCTTCCCTTGGAACATATGAGACTCTCAAAACCGTGTATGATATTCCCACAAAGGTTGAGACGCTGACGGGTTTCTGTCAGCTTCAGCATGACGGAATTGAGGAGTTTGTGAAAAAGTATGACCTTGCAATGGACGCTGACGACCTTATGTTCTGTCGTGACTATTTTATCAGCGAGGGCAGGGAGCCTACCATTACTGAGATACGAATGATAGACACATACTGGTCAGATCATTGTCGTCACACCACTTTCCTTACGGAAATAGATTCAGTATCCTTTGAAAACCCCGAAGTGGAGCAGGAATATAAAAATTACCTGAAGATGCGTGAGGAATCGGGAGACAAGAAGCCCATCTGTCTTATGGATATGGCGACCATCGGCGCAAGGTACCTTAAGAAAAAGGGGCTACTCACAAAGCTTGACGAATCTGACGAAATTAACGCCTGCACTGTTAAAATGAACATTACAGTGGACGGGGAGGAGCAGCCCTGGTTACTTCTCTTCAAAAACGAGACTCATAACCACCCGACCGAAATTGAGCCTTTCGGCGGCGCTGCTACCTGTATTGGCGGAGCTATAAGAGACCCGCTTTCCGGCAGAAGCTACGTGTATGCGGCCATGCGTGTTACCGGCGCTGCTGACCCGACTGTTCCGGTAAGTGAGACTATTCCGGGCAAGCTTCCTCAGAGACAGCTTGTTACCGGCGCGGCTGCAGGTTACAGCTCCTACGGAAACCAGATCGGTCTTGCTACCGGCATTGTTGATGAGCTTTATCATCCGGGTTATGCAGCAAAGCATATGGAAATCGGCGCAGTATTGGGTGCAGCACCTGCGGAAAATGTACGCCGTGAAACTCCGGAGCCGGGCGATATAGTTATTCTGCTTGGCGGTAGGACTGGTCGTGACGGTATTGGTGGTGCGACTGGCTCCTCAAAGGCACACGATTCCCACTCTGTGGAGACCTGTGGCGCAGAGGTTCAAAAAGGTAACGCACCGGAGGAACGTAAGCTTCAGAGGCTGTTCCGCAATCCGTTGGCCACAAAGCTGATTAAGCGCTGCAATGACTTTGGCGCAGGCGGTGTTTCAGTTGCCGTAGGAGAGCTTGCCGATGGACTTAAGATAGATTTAAATGCTGTTCCGAAAAAATACGATGGTCTTGACGGTACGGAGCTTGCTATAAGCGAAAGCCAGGAAAGAATGGCTGTCGTTGTTGCGCCTGAGGACGAAAAGAAATTTATGGACCTGGCGGACAGCGAAAACCTTGAGGCTACGAGAATTGCCGTTGTTACTGAGGAAAAGCGCCTTGTTATGGAGTGGAATGGAAATACAATTGTTGATGTCTCCAGGGATTTTCTCAATACTAACGGCGCTCCGAAGCACATAACTGTTGAAGCTGTACCGTCGGAGAGCTATGAGAGGACAGTTACCGGAAGCTTCCGTGATAATATGCTGACCATGGCCAGTGACCTTAACGTGTGCTCAAAGAGAGGTCTTTCTGAGCGCTTTGACTCTACTATCGGCGCAGCCAGCCTGCTTATGCCTTTCGGTGGAAAATACCAGCTTACGCCGATTCAGGCAATGGCACACAGAATTCCTGTTGAAAAAGGCAAGACAGATAGCTGCTCCTTTATGGCGTGGGGTTATAACCCGACTATTACCGAGAAGAATCCCTTTGACGGCGCTTACCTGGCAGTGGTAGAATCAATTTCAAAGCTTATTGCCACAGGCGCCAGCTTTGAGGATACTTACCTGACCTTCCAGGAGTATTTCCATAAACCCGGCGCGGATCCAAAGAGATGGGGTCAGCCCATGAGTGCGCTTTTAGGCGCTGTAAAGGCTCAGAGAGAACTGGGCGTAGGGTCGATCGGCGGTAAAGATTCAATGAGCGGAACCTTTGAAAATCTTGACGTTCCGCCAACCCTTGTCTCCTTTGCAGTAACTACCGGTGTTGAGAGCGATGTAGTATCTCCGGAGTTTAAGGGAGAAGGTCATAATGTTGCTGTTATTAAGCCCAGCACAGATGAAAAGGGCAGACCTGAGGCGGAAAGCCTTAAAAAATGTTTTGATCTGGTAACGGAGCTTGTGAGAAGCGGAAAAGCTCTTGCTGTCTACACTCCGGGCTACGGCGGAATTGCAGAGGCTGTTATGAAGATGTGCTTCGGAAATAAGCTTGGATTCGCCTTTGCTGACGGCATATCATTAAATGAGCTTTTCGGATACAGCTATGGTTGCTTTATTGTGGAGCTCTCCGGGGAAAAAGACTTTGAGGGAGAGATTCTCGGACAAACTACAAGTGAGCAAACTATCTGCTTCTCTGGTGAAAAGGTTTCCGTGGAGGAGCTTCTTGAAGCGTATGAGAGCAAGCTTGAGGGAGTGTATCCCACCAAAGCGGGCAAGCTTAAACACGTGCCTGTGTATGACTTTACTGCCTGCAAGAGAACTGCTCCGGCAGTTAAGACGGCAGTTCCCAGAGTGCTTATTCCTGTGTTCCCCGGTACGAACTGTGAGTTTGATACAGCCAGAGCCTTTAGAGAGGCAGGGGCGGAGCCGGAGATTTTCGTAATACGCAATATGAGCTCGGCAGCTATTTCCGAAAGTGTGGAAAGCTTCTCTAGGAAGGTTGAGGACAGTCAGATAGTGTTTATACCCGGCGGATTCTCCGGCGGTGACGAGCCTGACGGTTCAGGTAAGTTTATAACAGCTTTCTTCAGAAATGCGGCTGTCAAAGAGGCGGTTACACGGCTTCTTGAGCACAGGGATGGTCTTATGGGCGGAATTTGCAACGGTTTCCAGGCCCTTATAAAGCTTGGTCTTGTGCCCTATGGCAAGATTATAGATACAGACGAGAGCTGCCCGACCCTTACCTTTAATACTATTGGTCGTCACCAGTCACGTCTTGTCCGCACAAGGGTTGCTTCAAATATGTCACCATGGCTTATGGAGACTAACCCGGGAGAGATTTATACCGTTCCGATTTCCCATGGAGAGGGGCGTTTCCTGGCTTCAGCCCAGCTTGTGGCGCAGCTCGCCCAGCACGGTCAGATCGCAACACAGTATGTTGATGAAAACGGTAAGCCTACCATGGATATTTCATACAATCCTAACGGCTCTGTGGACGCTATCGAGGGAATTACTTCTCCCGATGGTCGTGTTCTCGGTAAGATGGGTCACACGGAGCGTGTGGGCGGTCTTTACAGAAACGTGCCAGGTAATTATGACATGAAGCTGTTTAAATCGGCTGTTAAGTATTTTAAGTAAATTTTCTCATACCCCTTTTCACTGAAACGTGAAAAGGGGTATGTTTTTCTCTTTTCATATTGTAGGTTAATTTCAACAAAAATAAATTAGTATATAAATAGTTTTTTTACGTGGAAATATTAAAAAGTTGTTGACTTTTTAATTACTATGTAGTAATATAAATAAGCGCTTTGATGAGCGTCCAGTTTGGCCGAGTAGTTCAGCTGGTTAGAACGCCAGCCTGTCACGCTGGAGGTCGAGGGTTCGAGCCCCTTCTCGGTCGCCATATGCTGCTATAGCTCAGTCGGTAGAGCGCATCCTTGGTAAGGATGAGGTCTCCAGTTCAAATCTGGATAGCAGCTCCAGAAGAAAAGCACTTGAAACTTCGGTTTCAAGTGCTTTTTTGATTTTACTCATGATATACGTTTTTTTGCTTTAACCTTTTCGCAAATTTTTTTGTATCCAGAATATGCTGTTACAGGTTAGTCTGAAAAAATCAGGAGATTTTATGGAAAATGAACGTTATAGTGGACTGGACGGTTTGCGTGGCATATTGATTTTGGGAATTATCTTAATGCACATTAATATTAACGGTGGATTTACGGAAGGTTTCGTATCAAGGGAGATTATAGGTCAGCTAGGAAACCTTTCCTTTATTTTTATGGTTATAAGTGCCTTTTCAATGTGCTGCGGTTACTATGAAAAGATTATAAAAAGGGAAATATCGGTAGGGGAATTTTACTCAGGCAGGTATAAAAGGCTGTTTCTATTCTTTGCACTTATGTGCCTAATTGATTTTGTCCTGTCACCGAGTGGAGCCTCCGCCGCAGAGGTATTTGCAAACCTTACTTTGTGCTTTGGACTGCTTCCGAACCCTTCCTTTCAGGTTATCGGAGTTGGCTGGTTTGTGGGTCTAGTTTTCGTCTTTTATATTGCGTTTCCTTTTTTCTGCTATCTTATGTCGTCTAAATTGCGGTGTTGGGTCAGCTTTATAGCCGCAGTTATAATGAATCTTCTCTGCGAGCATTACTTTTTCAAAAATAGTTTTATTGGCGCTTTTAGTTTTGATTATAGGGCAAATATGGTCTATTCTGCAGCGTTTTTTGTTTTAGGTGGGCTTTTGTATGTTTACCGAAAAAGGATCGAGAAGGTTTCAAATAACAATTCACCGGTTATTCTTGCTGTGTTGGTTATTTTTACTGCGGTTTATATTTTCTTTTTCAAAACAGTTTTCACCCGGCTTATAATTGCCGGCTTGGTTACAGTCTACGGAATGGGGAAGGGAAGAAGAATACTGGGTTCAAAGGCGGCAAGATTTCTGGGCGGCATAAGCTATGAGATGTATCTTTGCCACATGATGTTTTACAGGGTGCTGGAGATAACGGGAGTTATAGACAGACTTTCGGTCGGGTGGATTAGCTGTGCAGCGGTTTTCCTTATTGTGGTGGTAGCCAGTATGGTTTTCTCATTGGCTGTTCGTTCTGTTTTTAAATTTTTCAGAGGAAAAGTAAGGGGAAAAGCGTAAACGGTTTCGGTTTGTATTGCGGCGTTTAGGGTTTTATGATAAGATGAATTGCCGGATGGAATAAACTTTAGGAGTGATGACAGTGGAAAAATGGCAGGACAGGCTTTGGACGCTGCTTAAGGAGCATGAGGGAAACGAATTTGTCACGGCCAAAGGACTTGCCTATTCCTATGTCATAAAAGGCGGAGAGATGTTTGTGAGCCGAAGGACAAAATCTATAACGGCAGCAACGATTTTTATGGCGTACAAAAGGGCGGAAGAACTTGAATGGATAGTGACAGGACCTAAAAAGCTGGGAACCTTTGGCGCTTCATATATTTATCCTGTTTTTAAAAAGCTTGGTATTATAAAAAAAGAACCTGATAAAGTACATGGAGATATTTGTAATGGGTGAATTTTATATTTTTGGAGCAGGGGAGTATTACGGGGACTTTCCCGAAACAGGTAAAGACGATATTATTATAGCTGCCGACGGAGGTTTAAACTATCTTAAAAATGCTGGTATTGAGGCTGACATAATTCTGGGAGACTTTGATTCACTTGGGGAGGCTCCGGAGGGGGAGAGGGTAATACGGCTTCCTGTTCATAAGGATGATACCGATACTGGCGCAGCTATTAAGCTGGGTCTTTCAAGAGGATACAGTGTGTTTCATATATACGGAGGTACCGGCGGAAGGCTTGACCATACCCTTGCAAATATTAGTTTACTTGCGTATCTTGCTTCAAAAGGTGCGAGAGGGTACCTTTACGGAAAAGATATTACAATTACGGCTGTTTCGAACTGTGACCTTGTATTTCCTGCGGAAAAGCGAGGGACTGTTTCCGTATTCTCCTATACGGAGAAAACTCTTGTGACTTTGAAGGGGCTTGAATATGAGCTTGAGGAATATGAGCTTACAAGCCTTTACCCATTGGGTGTTAGTAATTCATTTGTGGGAAAAGAAGGGGTTATAAGTACAAAGGACGGAATACTTATAGTTGTGTATCCTACATGAGGACAAATTGTTTCGGTGTGAACAATTTGTAAAATGGTGTTGGACGTTGTTGACCTTTCAGATAGAGAGGTATAATATAGTACTTTATGAGAATAAAAAGCCAATAGGAAAGGGAAAATTGATGTTAAAATTAACTGATATCGTAAAGAATTATCCTACCGGCAACACTACGGTACACGCTCTGAAGGGAGTCAGTTTGGAGTTTCGTGAAAGCGAATTTGTGGCGATACTCGGTCACTCCGGCTGTGGTAAAACAACCCTTCTGAACATTATAGGAGGACTTGATCACTATACCAGCGGCGATTTGATTGTAAATGGCAAAAGCACAAAGAATTTTACGGACGGTGACTGGGACAGTTACAGAAACCATTCTATCGGTTTTGTTTTCCAGAACTATAACTTGATTCCGCATCAGACTGTGCTTTCAAACGTGGAGCTGGCTCTGACTTTGTCCGGTGTTGGCAAGGCAGAGAGGAGAGAGCGGGCAATTAAGGTTCTGGAGCAGGTAGGTCTGGGAGACCAGATTCACAAAAAGCCAAACCAGATGAGCGGCGGTCAGATGCAGAGAGTGGCAATCGCGAGAGCCCTTGTAAATGACCCCGATATTCTTTTGGCGGACGAACCGACAGGAGCGCTTGACAGCGAGACCTCCATTCAGATTATGGAGATTTTGAAGAAAATTTCCAAAGATAAGCTTGTCATAATGGTAACTCATAATCCGGAGCTTGCGGATTTGTATGCCAGCAGGATAGTTAAACTGCAAGATGGTCTTATTATGAGTGACAGTCAGCCTTATACTGCCGAAGTTTCTGATGTAAAGGATACCTCCAAGCAGAAAAAGACCTTTATGAGCTTTAAAACGGCGTTGTCACTGTCCCTTAATAATCTTATGACTAAAAAGGGAAGAACAATTTTGACGGCGTTTGCAGGCTCCATAGGTATAATAGGCATTGCTTTGATACTTTCTCTTTCCAACGGTATTCAGACGTATATAGATAAAGTACAGGAGGATACGTTGTCCTCTTACCCGATAACGATTGAGGCAGAGAGGGTTGATATGTCCAACCTGGTTAACTCAATGATGAGTGCCCAGGCGGAGAATTCAGAGAATAAGCATGACAGGGATAAGGTTTATTCCAGCACTATTATGTATGACCTTATAAACTCTCTTGTGGCTACCGAGACTGAAAAAAATAACCTTACTGCATTTAAGGAATATATTGACAATCCGGATAGTGAAATTAATCAGTATGTAAGCGCAATCGGCTATTCCTATGACCTGGACCTCAATGTCTATGCCAAGGATGAGGAAGGCAAGATTATAAAGTCAGATATTACCGAGCTTCTTGAAACTGTAATGAGTAGTATGTATGGTGGCGATTACAGCTCATATTTTAATAATTTCGGTAATATGTATTCCATGATGAATGTATGGGACGAGATGCTGCCGGGGGAGAACGGTGAGCTTGTAAATGAGGTCCTTATGGGACAGTATGACGTAGTTTACGGCAGATGGCCCGAAAGCTACGACGAAGTTGTACTTATTATGGACAGCAATAATGAGATTTCCGATATGGTTCTTTATTCCCTTGGTCTTGAGAGCAACACATACATTACAACTAATATGCAGGAGCTCATGGACGGTCAGACTATTGATTCGGACCGCAGAAGCTGGGAATACGATGAAATTTGTGATATGACCTTTAAGGTAGTGCTTGATTCCGAGTACTACCAGTACGATACAGCCACTGGGAAATATTCCGATGTGAGTCAGACCGACACTGGACTGGACTTCCTGTATAACTCAGACTCAGTGGGAACAAAGATAAAGGTTGTAGGAATCATAAGACCCAATGATGACGCAGTTTCAACCATGATGAGCGGTGCGATCGGATATACAGCGGCTCTTACCGATTATCTCATTGAGAAGACTGAGAATATGGACATAGTCAAGGCTCAGCTTGAGGATAAGGATACTGACGTAATTTCCGGACTTCCTTTCCTTACAGATGATTACACGGTTTCCGATGAAGAGAAAATTGCGGATATAAAAAATTACGTTTCCGGACTTTCCGCCGCGGAAAAGGCCTCAATATATACAGCTGTTATGAGCCGACCTGACGACGCCTACCTTAACAATATCGTGGAGCAGCAGATGAGCCAGCTTACTACGGACAACTTAAGGCAGATGGTTTTGGAACAGTACACTCAGGAGATGGGTGTTGACCAGGAGACGGTTCAGAGCTACGTTTCCCAAATGGACGATGAGACATTGATGGGATATGTAAAGGAGGCAATCAAAAACCGCGCTGCGGAGCAGTACGCTTCCGGAATTGAGCAGCAGCTGGGACACATGACAACGGACCAGCTGGCAGCAGCACTTGATAACGGTTCTTTCTCTGACGAGCAGTGGCTTTATATGTACGATGAATATATGCCTGCCACAGTTTCCGAGAGCACCTATGAGGATAATCTTGACCTTTTGGGATATGTGGATTTGGCAAGTCCCAGTGAAATTAATATTTATGCCTCAACCTTTGAGGCAAAGGACTCCATTGCACAGGCGATAGAAAACTATAACAGCGGAGTCTCTGAGGAGGACAAGATAGACTATACTGATTACATTGCCCTTCTTATGAGCAGCATTACCACCATTATAAATGCCATAAGCTATGCGCTTATTGCTTTCGTTGCAATTTCCCTTGTGGTATCCTCCATTATGATAGGAATTATCACATACATCTCTGTTCTTGAAAGGACAAAGGAGATTGGTATTCTCCGCGCTATCGGTGCGTCAAAGAAGGATATTTCAAGGGTGTTCAATGCGGAAACTCTTATTGAGGGCTTTGTTTCCGGAGCTATGGGAATCATAGTTACGCTTATATTGATAGTGCCCATAAACATGGTTATCCATAAGCTTACGGGTATTGCAGCCCTTAGCGCAGCACTGCCGCCGGTGGGCGCTGTGATTCTGGTCATTATCAGCATGGTGCTTACCTTTATCGCCGGTCTTATTCCTTCAGGTATCGCCGCGAAGAAGGACCCTGTTGAAGCACTCAGAACAGAATAATTTTGTAAAGTCTATTATTAATTGCCGGGCAAAAGCCCGGCAATTTTTATGTCCGGAGAATAATTTGACAAGACCAATTAATAAAGCTTGTTAGGAAGACGGAAAGGTCAGGGGAGCGGTTTGGGTAGATTTAGGGTAAAATGCCATTGACTATGACCTATTATGGTGATATACTTTGATTTACTAGTTATTTAAAGGAGGGATTCTAATGGAATTCAAAGATGAAGTTTGTATTAATCATCTGGCAGGTATGGTGAAGTACGCCACTGTGTCAAATGGTGTTTCGGCAAATATGGACTTTGAGCAGTTTTATGGTCTTCATAAGTATCTTGAGGAGACATATCCTCTTGTGCACAAGACTCTCAAGAAAGAGATAGTGGGAAAAGCTGCCCTGCTCTATAAATGGGAGGGCACTGGAAAGAGCAAAAATCTTCCCATTTTGCTTGCGGCTCATCAGGACGTGGTGCCTGAGGGCAATTATGAGGGCTGGACATATCCGCCATATGAAGGCAGGATTGCGGACGGCTATCTTTGGGGCAGGGGCGCCAGCGACTGCAAGAGTAATATGATGGCCCATTTTGAAGCAATTGAGGCGCTTATTTCAGAAGGATTCACTCCTGATTATGATATATACCTGGCTTACGGATATAATGAGGAAGTAGGCGGGGGAGATTATAACTCAGCTGCGGCTATGTGCGATGTACTTAAGGAACGGGGCGTTACTCTGGGCTGTGTAATTGACGAGGGCGGCGGAGTCGGAATGGACGAGCGTGAGGGAGTTTCTGTACCGATAGGCTACGTCAGAACAGGTGAAAAGGGCTACGCTGACTTTATATTTACAATCAGGGACAAGGGTGGTCATTCCGCTTCCCCTGGCAAGGAAAGTGCTATTGCCAAGATGGGTCAACTTGCTATTGACATTCACGCGGCACAGTTCCCGTACAGGGTGACAAAGGGTGTGCTTGACGAGTACAAGGCAAAGGGACCTTACATGGGTGAGAGAGGGAAGGTCTTTATGAATATGGACAAGGATTTTGACGCCGTTATCCCATACATAGAGCAGGCGCCATTCCTTGCGGCCAAGTTCCATACCACCCAGGCAATTACCATGATTAAGGGTAGCGACCAGGCAAATATTCTTCCAACTGAGGTTACCATGACCGTAAACTGCCGTCTCCTTGAGGGTGATACTGTTGATTCCCTTATGGAGAAGTTTAAGAAGATTGCAGGTGAGGGCGTGGAGATTACAGTCGGTACCGGAAACAATCCTTCTCAGGTTTCCACCATTGAGTCCAATGCCTATAAGTGTATTGAGGAGCTTACAAAGGAACTGAATCCGGGCTGCATTGTAGTTCCTGCCATTTCCGGCGGTGGTACTGACGCAAGAAACTATTACCCAATCTGTGACAGTGTATACCGCTATGGCGGATTCCCTCAGGGCAGCGGCTCCGGAGCGCATAATTATAACGAGCGCTTTAAGATTGAGGGCTGCCATAAGGGTCCTGAGTTCTTCTATAAATTTATAAGGAAGTACGGCGACTTTCAGGCTTGCTGAGTTGAAATGAAAAGCGAAATCCCTCCCTGTTAAAGGGAGGGATTTCTGCTGTTTACAGATTTAACTGGTTGGCTATAAGAAGAAATTTTTCTTTTCTGGAAAGGGATTTTATCTCGCGCTCACGCCTGAGAGCGGAGGATTTATCGGAAGCTTCCTCGCTGAATAGAAGCTTTACAGGACGGCGGCTTCTTGTATATTTGGCGCCTGTACCGCTGTTGTGTCTGGCTATTCGACGATTAAGGTCATTTGTTATGCCGGTATACAGAGT
>CALWYM010000120.1 GCA_944385775.1 uncultured Oscillospiraceae bacterium
ACTTTATACAGGCAGGCTCAGGGCGTTACGGTTTTTCAGATTACGGTCATTGAAAGTATTTCCCTGGCACTAATGATTTTGCTCGAAATCCCGTGGGGAGTTATTGCAGACAGAATTGGCTACAAGAAAACGTGGGTTTTTTGTTCATGGCTATTTTTTATATCAAAGATTATCTTCTGGAAAGCAGACTCTTTTGCCGATTTTCTTGTAGAGCGGATTATGCTCAGCTTTGTATTTTCAGGCTTTTCTGGCGTGGATTCCGGTATTATATATCTGTCCTGCGAGGGAAAGGACAGCCAGAAAGTATTTGGTATTTATAACAGCCTTGGTATGGCAGGTCTTTTGACAGCTGCCGGGGTATTTTCTCTTTTTATAAAGGATAATTATAGGCTGGCAGGTTTTTTGACTGTTATAAGTCATGGGATAGCGGCATTTCTGGCATTCGGTCTTACAGAGGTTAAAGGTAAAAGGGCGGAAAGAACAGAAAAAGGCACATTTAAGAAAACGTTGATAAACGTACTCGGCAACAGACGTATTGTTGTATTCCTTATTGCCGTGGCATTTTTGTCCGAGACCCATCAGACAATTACAGTTTTTTTAAATCAGCTCCAATATGAACGATGCGGACTTCAAAGTTCTGCCATAGGCTTTATTTATATTGCTGCTACTCTATTGGGAATGCTGGGAGTGTATTCATACAAGGTTACAGGACGTCTGGGAACGGGAAAATCCCTAGCGCTTTTTTGCATACTGGCTGTGTTTTCCTGTATAACTATTGCTATTTCAAAAAATACGGTACCGTCTGTTGCTGGCGTATTGATATTGCGTATTTCTGATACGCTTTTTCAGCCGGTTCAGCTGGATATTCAAAACCAGTATATTAAAACTGATAACCGAGCTACTGTACTGAGTATTAACTCAATGTTTGTAAACTGTGTTGCTATCGTTACAAATCTTGTATTCGGTGCACTGTCGGATATTTTCCTGCCGTTGGCATTTTCGTTTGGCGCAGTCATATGCGCAGCAAGTTTGCTGATGTTTCGTCAGTGCGGCGGAGAGGGAAATGATAAATAAAGATAACTATTAAATGAGGAGGGCGTGAAATGAATAAAAAACTTGTTGCGTATTTTTCCGCTACCGGAGTGACAAAAATGGTCGCCGGAAATTTGGCTGAGGCAATAGGAGCGGACCTTTTTGAAATTAAACCCGTCAAGCCTTATACAAGTGATGATCTTGACTGGCGAGATAAGCAGTCAAGAAGTTCTGTTGAAATGAGTGATACGTCGTCAAGACCTGCCATAGCAGAGATACCGGCTAATATGGAAAAATACGATACTGTGTTTGTGGGATTTCCCATATGGTGGGGCAGGGCTCCAACAATAATTAATACCTTTCTTGAAAGCAGTGATTTAATGGGAAAGACAGTTGTGATTTTTGCGACTTCCGGCGGCAGCGGAATGGGAAAGACTATGGAAAAACTTGCTCCAAGCTGCCCTGGTGCAAAACTTGTTGAAGGAAAAGTTTTCAAAGTAAATGTTTCTGCCGACGAACTTCGCTCATGGGAGAAAGACCTGAAGTTATAAGTATTTTAACAGAATAGGAGAAAGTAACCCTCTGCAGGAAGTAATTCCCGCAGAGGGTTTTTAAAAGAGTGTTGACAAGATAACCAATGACATGTATAGTTGTAAACATGGCAAGACTTAATTACCTTTAACAAGATATTGGAAATTGGTCATTAAATATAATTATGAATTGTCCGGAGCTTTGGAGGCGGATATGGGAAAGGGAAGAAGACTTTTTTAGAACCAGGGACGATTACTTTTACGGCTACAAAAAAGTAGCGGTAGAAGGACGGAGAGGAAAAAAGAGAGAAACCTACGTTTACTACGGTGACTATTACGGGTACAGGGATAGCGCTAAGAAGATTTTATGGCACAAGGTTCAGTATTTGGCGTGCGCCGTGATTTCATCGATTCTTCATGTTTTTGTAATTCTGTCAGATACCAGTGCGAGCAGGATGTTTTTCCCGATGATACTTGGGTTATTAGCAATAATTCCTCTTGCCTACGAAGTATGGTCAGCTTTAAGATTTTGCGCCTTTAAGGATTGCATTCCGGAAAACGATTTTATTGAAATGAACGCTCATTTAAAGATTATGTCGTTAGCCCATGGGTTTCTTATGATATTGACATCGGTTTTAATGTTTTTTAACGCAGAAAGGGGCAGGGACGTTTATATGTCTTCAGCGGCTTTTTTAATAAGCGGAATTTGTTCCATAGCTGTTTTTGTAAGCCACGGAAAACTAAGACCGGTTCTTGTAAAAACAACATATTTTAATGAGGATACGGCAAAAACCTTGCCCGGAGGTTGACAATTTAAAAATAAAAAAGCTCCCTATGAAAATAGATGGTGTTTTAATACCAGCCATTTTCGTAGGGAGTTTTCGTGTTTTTTAGGACAAAGTTTCCATACTGGCTTCAACATTCTGAGGTGAATCCAAAGGAGAACCGGTCATGTGAATTCTAATTTCATAAAATTTAGGGAGCATATATATTTCAGCGTATTCAAGCTCAACATTAGTGGAATTGGCATAGCGCTGCATCAAAAACAAAGGGGCACCAACCTGCGTATTGAGAATTTGAGCAATGATAAAATCTGCGGAAATAGGGGTTATTGTCTCATAACCGTCAGAAAAGCTCAGCTTATACTGGTTATACAGCAGGGTATAAAGGCTTAAATGCATACGGTCAAACCTGTCCAGATTGGGAAAGGTCTTTGGCAGTAAGTAATTGATTCGGTATGCGGCAATTTCATTGGTTTCAGCGCTGGAAATTAAACGCTGAACCCTGTATATAGGCGTGCCGGGGTCAACCTTGAGAAAATTGGCAGCAACCTCGGGTGCGGCAACCTTATCAATGCTAATAGGCGTGGAACGAAGCGGACCTTTTGGCAAGTGCTCAGTAATTGTGGGGGTGCCGTGAAAACGGAATCTTCCCGCTGGAGGCCAGTTTGTTTGTGCCAGAACCTCAGTACCGTATCCTTGCTTAACACGTACCTTATGATCGGAAACAAGCATGCCCACAGCTTTTCTGATTGTGGTGCGGCTTACAGAATATATTTCCTCAAGCTCTGATTCTGAAGGAAGAAGTGAACCGGAAGGATATGTTCCATCTTTAATCTTTTGAGAAAGATCAGTAAAAACTTTGGCATAAGCAGGTGTTTTAGTGTTCATAGTTATCTCCGTAAACATATCATCATTTGTTTTAATTAGATACATTCTATAATAAAAATAAAACAAAATCAAGAGAAAAATTAAATAAAAAAGGAACTTTGACAAAGGAAATTAGTTAAAGTACACAAAAATACGTGCTCTATTTTATTAATTAAGACACTAACAATCGTGTTTATATTTTATTAAACATATGCTATCATACAGTTAACATAATTATGTTTAATTCTTTTTGACAGAAAGATAATCATGTTCTGGAATATGACGAATTATTAGGTGGGAGTGATATTATTGGTAACAATTACAGATATTAAGACGTATATTGTTTGCCCTAACCGAAGTGACCTTTTGGTAGTCAAGGTGGAGACCAGCGAACCTGGGCTTTACGGACTGGGATGCGGGACATTCACACAAAGGATTATTGCCGTTAAAACTGCTATTGATGAGTATTTGAAACCGATGATGGTAGGTCGTCCGGTAGAAAATATTGAGGATAGCTGGCAGACAATGTACGGCAGCTCATACTGGAGAAATGGTCCTGTTTTGAATAACGCAATATCCGGTATTGACGAGGCTCTTTGGGATATTAAGGGTAAAATGGCTGGAATGCCTGTTTATCAGCTTC
The DNA here is from genome assembly GCA_944385775.1 of uncultured Oscillospiraceae bacterium. Taxonomy (GTDB): domain Bacteria; phylum Bacillota; class Clostridia; order Oscillospirales; family Oscillospiraceae; genus RUG626. Next base: position 3,855 of record CALWYM010000120.1, read on the forward strand.
TGGGAGGAAAATGCCGTAAAGCGGCGCTGACCTTTGACGACGCGAAGGGATCTTGTCTTGAGGAACTGGGAGATAACGTTAGCAAGAGCCTTGATAATGGATTCAGGCACATTCGTATTTTTGGTCCTGCCGGACAGAGCGGTGAGTCCATGGACAGGCTGAAGCCGGATAACGCACCGGAAGGTCATTACATAGACACTAAGAAATATATTTATGATACCGTTGAGACATTTAAATATCTTAGGGACCGTTTTGGAGACTGGCCTGAATTTATGATTGATGTCCATGAAAAGCTGACGCCGGCTGAAACCATTACACTGGCAAAGGCTCTCGAGCCGTATCACTTATTTTTCCTTGAGGACAGCCTTCCCCCAGAGCAGATTGAATGGTTTGCACGACTGCGGCAGCAGGTATCAACTCCTCTTGCTATGGGGGAACTGTTTAATAATGTAAATGAGTTTAAACCTCTTATAGTAAATCAGCAGATTGATTTTATCAGGTGCCATATAAGTCAGCTCGGCGGACTTACGCCGGCAAAAAAGCTTTCTGCGTTCTGTGAATATTTTGGTGTAAAGACCTGCTGGCATCAGCCGGGAGATATTTCTCCTGTGGGCATTGCCGCTCATCTTCATCTTGATCTGGCTATTCCTAACTTTGGCATACAGGAATTTAGAGCGTATAATGACGCAACATTTGAGCTTTTCCCGGGTACTCCTGAGCTGAGGGGAATCTACCTTTATGCAAATGATAAACCCGGACTGGGCGTAGATTTTAATGAAAGCCTTGCAGACAAATTCCAGCCCGGTGGATACCGTAGTAATTTCTTCATGTCACGGCTACTTGATGGAACGGCAATCCGTTCCTGAGTAAATAAAGATAAAAGACAGAAAAGGAGAATTAAAATGAAAGAAAACTTAACCCGTAGAGATTTCCTGAAGATTTCCGGCGTTGCTGCACTTGGGGTTTCTACAACTCTTGCTCTTGCTGCTTGCTCAGGTGACGGCAATGGTGACAATACCACTGACGGTGGGAATGTCACGGACGGAACTGAGGGAGAAAATCAGAGTACCGGTGGAACAGGTACCGGAACTGAAAGCGGACCCAAGACAGTTGTTTGGGGTTCCTACGATGCCCAACAGTCTCTTGACAATTTTGGTTCAGGTACAACTGCGGTATTTCCCAGAATTGCGCTTCTTTTCGAGGATCATCTTTTTGACGCCAACCATGATGGTACATATGAGCCATGGGTTGCTACTGAGTGGACATGGTCAGAGGATTACCCCACATTGACCTGCAAGCTGAGAGACGATGTGTATTTCCATTCCGGAGATCGTCTTGTTGCAGAGGATGTAAAGTTTACATTCGACTGTCAGCAGCAGTATCTTGAGGAATCTGTTACATCGACTACTCTTATCGGAGATATTGATAACGTTGAAGCTCCCGATGAGCAGACGGTTATTTTCCATTTTGTACGTCCCACAGCATCATTTATGAGCGATTCCATGAACTACGGTATTATTAACCTTTCAGCCTGGGAGGAGGACCCCGACTTCTGGTCTCACCCCGATACCTCAGGACCCTACCTGCTGGACAAATTTGATTCTTCTACCTCTGAGTTCGAGTTCACACGCTGGGACGAATGGTGGGGCTGGGATGATGAGCACGCCACTAATGTTGAGAAGATTATTTACAGAGGAATTACTGACACCACGAGCCGTGTATCCACACTGAGAGCCGGCGAAGTGAACATCATTGATGATGTACCGCTGGATCAGCTTCAGATACTCAGGTACGAGGGCTTCCTTGCAGACAGCTATTACAGAGATCGTCCGTATTATCTCGGACTTCAGCATGGTGAACAGTCACCGTTCCATGATTATAAGCTTCGCAGAGCTTTCTATCTTTGTATTGACCGTGACGCACTTTGCACCAGTGTTCTCGGAGGCGGAACCCCTGCTGACTGGCCTGTTTCTCCAACCATGATGGGATATGATCCGGAAAATGCCAAGTATGAATACAATGTTGAGGAAGCAAAGAAGCTTGTTGAGGAATCCAGCTATAACGGCGAAGAGGTTGTGTTCCTTATAAATAATGTTATTCATGCTCATGCTGCTGAGCTTGCCTAGGCACTTCAGGCGTGGCTTCAGGTTATTGAAGTTAACATGACTATAAACATGCTTGATAACGCATCAGTTATGACTCTCCGTCGTGACGGACAGTATGATATTTGTATCGGTGGTTCTCCAACAACTATGGGCGATCCTATCTCTATCGTTAAGGGATATTGGCAGGATAACAGAAACTGCGGCTATAACAATCCTGAGCTCGTTTCTCTGGCTGATGAGGCACTGCATACAGTTGACTCTGAGGCTAGATCAGAGCTTTACAAGAAGTGCTTCAAGATTGTTGAGGATGACGTAAGAGACATCTCGCTGTTTAACGCAGAAGAGGATTGGGCTACCACGTCTAACCTCAGCGGCGTAAGGATGTACTCTGATGGTCAGTTCGACATGAGATGGATGAATCTGGCCTGATTTTTCGGATTTTAGCTTATGATATACGCGGCGGAACTGCATGGGCTGGTCCGCCGCAAATTACACCTTTTGGAGGCGAAATATGCGAATAGTAAAATACATTCTGCGTCGTATTGGCTTTATGGCTGTGACGCTTTTGGGAGTGTCCATTATCGCCTTTGCGCTTGTTCGTATTGCTCCAGGTAACCCTGTAGAACTCCTGCTGCCTGAAGATGCAACGGAAGAACAGATAAACGCAATGGAAGAGAGAATGGGACTCAACGATCCGGTACTTGTTCAATATTTTAAATATATCGGGCAGGTTTTAAAAGGCGACCTCGGATATTCGTACCGACTCAATAAAAGCGTAAGTCAGCTTATCGCGGAAAGGCTTCTGCAGACTGCAAAGCTTGCTGTAATAACCCTTGTATGGTCGACAATCTTTGCCATAGTACTGGGTATTTTGGCCGGTATTAACAGAGGAAAGGGAATAGATGTTTTCTCAATGATGTTCTCCCTCGTTGGACAGTCTGTTGCGCCTGTTTGGCTTGCTCTTATGATGATACTTTTGTTCTCGGTTAAACTTGGATGGCTTCCTACAAACGGAAGCAGTGGCTGGCAGTGCATGATTATGCCAAGTCTTTGTAATGGTTTGGCTCAGGCGGTCCTGGTTGCCAGGCTTACAAGAACCGGAATGGCTGATGTACTTTCAGAGGACTACATAACTGCTACAAGAGCCAGAGGAATAAGCAAGATGAAGGTTTATTCAAAATACGCTCTGAAGAATGCTCTTCTGCCTGTTGTAACTATTATTGGCGCCCGTATCGGACACCTTTTGGCAGGTTCTGCCGTAATCGAGAGTATTTTCGTATGGCCCGGCATGGGACAGCTTCTTACCCAGGCTATCGGACAGCGTGATTTGCAGCTTGTTCAGTCGTTGCTTTTGGTTTCGGCCTTTATGATTTCTCTGGCAAATTTGCTGGTAGATATTCTTTATACCTTTGTGGATCCCCGTATCCAGCTGACATAATGTAGGGGGGAATAATATGTCGTTCAAAATATTTTTCAGAAGAGCAAAGAAAAGTACCTTTCTTAAATTGGGCATCTGTGGTTTTCTGATTCTTCTTATGCTTTTGTTTATAGCCTATCCGCTTATGCCCTATGACTGGGCAGGAATTGATTTCGCAAATAAAAATCTCGCTCCTTTTAAGGATATGAAGCACATTTTCGGTTGCGATTCACTGGGACGCGATATTTTAACAAGGTGTTTGTACGGTGGAAGAATTTCTCTGCTGCTGTCCATATCGGTTGTTGTTTTCTCAGTTGTAATCGGAACTCTTCTTGGTCTGACAGCCGGAATGTTTGGCGGCTGGGCGGATATTATCATTATGCGTATTACTGAGATTGTAATGTCTGTTCCTGGGCTTATGCTGGCCCTTTGCGTTGTGGCAGTGTTGGGAGTTAACTTTACAAATCTTATTATAGTTATGCTTATTACAAGCTGGACAGGCTATTGCCGTCTTGTAAGAGGTCAGGTTATGGCTATCCGTAATTCCGAGTACGTTAAGGCATCTACTGTTCTCGGTGCAAAGAGATTTTCCATAATGGTTAAGCAGATACTGCCAAACTGCGTAACTCCTATAATTATTCAGGCAAGCCAGAATCTTGGTTCTGTAATTCTTATGGAGTCCGGAATGAGCTACCTCGGCTGCGGCGTTCCACTTCCTACACCTGCATGGGGATCTATGATTTCCGATGGACGTCAGTATTTGACTGTTGCTCCGTGGATAACAATAGTTCCTGGTATATTCCTTATGTTTACTGTTCTTTCCTTTAATTTCCTGGGCGATGGGTTAAGAGACTGCCTTGATCCAAAGAATAAGAATTAAGATTGGTAGAAGGGTGGTGCAATGACCAAATGGAAGAACTTATTAAAATTAAAGACTTATTTGTAGAATACCGTGTCGGCGGCGTGGTATCCAATGCACTAAATGGTCTTAATCTCACAATTAATAAAGGTGAAGCTTTAGGACTGGTTGGAGAGAGCGGAGCAGGCAAGACCACAACTGCCCTGTCCATTCTTCAGCTTCTCCCTCAGGATGTTGGCTTCATAACAAACGGTGATATTACATATCACGGTGAATCTGTTCTTACAAAAACGGATAAAGAAATGGGAGATATCAGAGGAGCAAAGATTTCAATGGTTTTCCAGAATCCTCTTACGTCGCTGAACCCTGTTTTTACAGTGGGAGAGCAGATAGAAATGGTGCTTCACCGTCATAATCCTAAACTTAACAAAAACGAGCTCAAAAAAAGGGCAGGAGATTTGCTTGAGATGGTTGGAATTGCAAGGTACAGGCTTGCTGATTATCCTCACCAGTTTTCAGGCGGAATGCGTCAGCGCGTCGGTATAGCGGCTGCCCTTGCGTGTACACCGGAGCTTCTCATTGCCGATGAGCCGACAACTGCTCTTGACGTTACAATTCAGGCACAGATTCTGGAGCTTATGAAAAAGCTTCAGCACGAAATTTCCACATCTCTTGTTATGATTACTCATAATTTGGGAATTATTTCAGAGCTTTGTGAAAAGGTAGCTGTTATGTATGCCGGTCAGGTAATTGAGTACGGGACGGTAAAAGAAGTTTTTACCAAAACCGCTCACTGGTACACATATGGTCTGCTTAATGCCATGCCGAAATTGTCCGGCGAGAGGGAAAGACTTGTGTCTATTCCGGGAAGTGTAGTAAATTCTGAGAATCTGCCCAGTGGCTGCAAATTTCACCCAAGGTGTGCTCACTGCACAGAGCGCTGTAAGACAGAGACGCCTCCGCTGGTGAATATGAGCGAGACTCACCAGGTAGCTTGTTGGGAAGCGAGGAAAGCCTAATGGAAAATACATATATTCGTAAAACGCCGGATTACAGCAGTAAGCCTCTGGTAGAGGTGTCCGGACTGAAAAAATATTTTGAGGTACCGGGCAGGGGACAGCTGCACGCAGTGGATGATCTAACCTTTAACATTTGGGAAAATGAGACATTAGGTCTTGTTGGAGAGAGCGGATGCGGAAAGTCAACGGTTGGTAACCTTCTCTGCAAGCTTCTTGACCCGACTGCCGGAGAGGTAAAAATCAATGGTCAGGATATGCTGAATGTAAGTAAGAAAGATTTGCTTTCTGTTAGAAAAAATGTTCAGATGATCTTCCAGGATCCGTATTCTTCTCTGAATCCGCAGAAAACCGTCCGTTCCATTCTTGAGGAACCCTATCGCATACATAAGCTTGCGTCAGGTCAGAAGCTCAAAGAAGATGTTGAAAAGCTGGCTGAGACTGTTGGACTGGAGCAGTATGTTCTGAGCAAGTTCCCTCACGAGCTTGACGGCGGTAAAAGACAGATGGTAGGCATTGCAAGAGCGCTTTCGCTTAATCCAAAATTTATTGTCTGCGATGAGCCGGTTTCCGCTCTTGACGTATCAATTCAGGCAACGATTATTAACCTTCTTATTGATCTTCAGAGCAAGATGGGTCTCACATATCTTTTTGTTTCCCACGACCTGTCGGTAGTAAGGCATATTTCAAATCGTATTGCCGTTATGTATCTGGGACAGATAGTTGAAATTGCTGAGACCGATGAGCTTTTTGAAAATACAACTCATCCCTATTCAATTGCGCTTTTGTCAGCAGTTCCGAAAGTTGAATTTGAAAATAAAACAGAGAGAATC
>CALWYM010000121.1 GCA_944385775.1 uncultured Oscillospiraceae bacterium
GGGAAAAATGTTATCCTGACACTGAAGGAGTACGAGGTTCTCCGCACTCTTATGGAAAATCCCGGTACCGTTTTTACCAGAGATCAGCTTTTGTCCAATGTCTGGGGATATGATTTTGACGGAGAGACCAGGACGGTGGACGTCCACATAAGAACGCTGAGAATCAAGCTGGGCGATTGCGGCAGGTACATTGAAACTGTCCGCGGTGTTGGTTACAGAATGGAAGTGGACAAATGACAAAGAAAATTTTCAGATCAATTTTCCTTGCGTCAATGGTGGTACTGCTGTGCTGCCTTGTGATTATCCTTGGAGTGCTCTACGATGATTTTACCGATAACCAGCAAAAAGAGCTGAAAGCCCAGGTTTACATGATGGCAGAGGGAGTTGAATACGGTGGAGTGGACTATGTAAAGGGCATTGAAAATGCCGATTGCCGCATAACTCTTATTGACAGCCAGGGCACAGTCCTTTTTGACAATGAAACTTCCTCCGAGGAAATGGAGAACCACAATGACAGAGAGGAAATCAGGCAGGCAAGAGCCGAGGGCTATGGCGAGTCGGAGCGATATTCCGTTACCCTTATGGAGCGGCAGATTTACTCCGCAGTGGAAACGGAGAGCGGATACGTAATCCGAGCCTCCGTTACTCAGTACACTATGCTGGCGTACATTATGATAATGATGCAGCCTATTTTACTTGTGATAATTGCGGCTGTTGCCCTGTCGGCATTTTTGGCGTCCAGGCTTTCAAAGAGGGTTGTAAAGCCTCTTAACGACATAGACCTTGACGAGCCTCTTAAAAATGAGGGCTACGATGAGCTTTCTCCCCTTATGACAAGGCTTGAAAACCAGCGCCGGCAGATAAGACGTCAGCTTGATGAGCTTCATCGCCGGCAAAATGAGTTTGACGCCATTACCGGGCGAATGACGGAGGGACTTGTACTTATAAGCGGCAGCGGCACTATTCTCAGTATAAACAATGCTGCTATGTCAATTTTTAATGTTGACAAGGATTGCGTGGGAAAGGACATACTTACAGCCCAGCGCAGCGTTGCTGTACAGAATCTTATAAAAGAGGCAAAGAAAAACGGACATTCTGAGGCTCTTCTTGATCTGGACGGCAGGGAGTACCAGCTCAATGCCAGCGCAATACGCACCGGGGACGGGACAGCTGGTATTGCAATGCTCATTTTTGACGTTACCGAGCGGGTAAAGTCAGAGCAGCTTCGCCGTGAGTTTACAGCCAATGTGTCCCATGAGCTGAAAACGCCTCTTCACACAATTTCCGGCTGTGCCGAGCTTTTGAATAACGGTCTTGTAAAGCCGGAGAATGTTAAGGAGTTTACCCAGCAGATTTACTCCGAGGCCCAGCGGCTTATTACACTTGTGGACGATATTATCCGTCTTTCTAGGCTTGATGAGGGTACCAGCGAGTTTACAAAGGAAACTGTCAGTCTGAAAGCTATCTGCGAGGACGTGGTAAAAAACCTTGAGCCCAGCGCCAAGGCGGTAAATGTAACGGTTTCGGTGGAGGGGGACGACGTGGTATTCTCCTCGGTACCCCAGCTTATTTCCGGCACGGTTTACAATCTCTGCGATAACGCCATTAAGTACAACAAGGATAACGGCAGTGTGACGGTTAAAATGGGAAGAAAAGGCGACGACGCTTTCGTAACTGTTTCCGATACGGGAATCGGTATTGCCGAGGGACATAAGGAGAGGATTTTTGAGCGGTTTTACCGCGTTGACAAGAGCCACTCCAAGAAAATCGGCGGAACGGGTCTGGGTCTTTCCATTGTTAAGCACTCAGTTCAGCTTCTTGGCGGAAAAATCGAGCTTGAGAGCAGGGAAAATGTGGGTACTACAATAACGGTTACGATACCTGTGGACAAAAAGTAAACAATATGGGAATATACGCCCTGCCATTTATGCGGCAGGGCGTATTGTTTGTTTATGCACGTTACACTGCCGTTGACAAGGCAGGTACAAAATGATAAAATGATAAGCTATGAAATTGTGATTATTTTTGTCAGGACGGAGAGATTTTTAAGATGTGGACGGCTAGGGATTGGAAGGATTATGAGATAATCGACTGTTCCGGCGGGGAAAAGCTGGAGCGTTGGGGAGATAAAATTCTCGTGCGACCGGACCCTCAGGTTATATGGGATACGGTCAGGGAGGACAAAAGGTGGAAAACGGCAAACGCCAGATACTCACGGTCCTCGCAGGGCGGCGGCTCCTGGGATAAGGGGCAGCTTCCCCAGTCCTGGCAGGTTCGTTACAAGGAGCTTACGTTTAATATAAAGCCTATGAATTTTAAGCACACCGGTCTTTTTCCGGAGCAGGCAGTCAACTGGGACTGGGCTATGGAGAAGATACGCAATGCGGGTCGTCCTGTTAAGCTGTTGAATCTTTTCGCTTACACCGGCGGAGCTACTGTGGCAGCTCTTAAGGCAGGGGCGTCGGTGTGCCATGTGGACGCCGCCAAGGGCATGGTTCAGTGGGCAAAGGAAAACGCCGCCTCATCTGGGGTAATTGACAGACCCGTACGGTGGATTGTGGACGACTGCGGAAAGTTTATCGCAAGGGAGATTCGCCGGGGGAACAAATACGACGCCATTATAATGGACCCGCCGTCCTACGGCAGAGGACCGGGGGGAGAGGTCTGGAAGCTGGAAAACGACCTTGTACCCTTTGTAAGGCTCTGCGCCGGCGTTTTGTCCGATGATCCCCTTTTTGTTATAATAAATTCCTACACCACCGGGCTTTCCGCTTCCACGCTGACATATGTTGCCCAGGTGGCTTTCGGAAAAAAATTCGGAGGAGTGGCCAGAAGCGACGAGCTGGGGCTTCCCGTTACCTCAACGGGTCTTAGCCTGCCCTGCGGCGCGGCCTGCAGAATGGAATTTTAAATGAAAAATAATATTGCAATCAAGGTAGATAATGTAACATATTTTTATAACAGCTCGGAGCAGAATGTAATAAACGATGTACTGGACTGCGTAACTCTTTCGGTGGAGGAGGGCAGCTTTACGGCTGTACTGGGGCATAACGGCTCCGGAAAGTCCACCCTGGCAAAGCATATGAATGCGCTGCTTCTTCCAAAGGGAGGCTCTGTTACCGCTTTCGGTATGGATACAAGGGACGAGGGGCTCCTTATTGAGATAAGAAGGCCGGTTGGCATGGTGTTTCAGAACCCGGACAACCAGATTGTCTCAAACGTAGTGGAGGAGGACGTGGCATTTGCCCCGGAAAATCTGGGAATACCTACGGAGGAAATAAGAAAAAGGGTTGACGAAGCCCTTAAGATGGTGGGAATGTATGAATTTCGTCAGCACGCGCCCCATCTTCTCTCCGGTGGACAGAAGCAGAGAGTCGCCATTGCGGGCGTTCTGGCAATGCACCCCCGGTGCATTGTTTTTGACGAGCCTACGGCCATGCTTGACCCAAGGGGGAGAGCTGATGTACTGAAAATAATCTCCATGCTTAAAAAGCGGGGAGTTACTGTTATACTTATTACTCATCACATGGACGAGGCTGCCCTTTCTGACAGGGTTGTAGTGATGAATGACGGAAAGGTAGTTATGGACGGAGGTCCGCGGGAAGTATTTACCCATGTGGAGGAGCTTCGGAAGCTGGGACTTTCCGTGCCGGACACAACGGAGCTTATCTATGAACTTCGCTGCGACGGATATAAACTTCCCCTTTCGGCGCTGGGGGTAGAGGAATGCGCCGATGAGCTGGCAGGCTATATTTTAGGGAGGCAAGGGTGAAGGAGCATATTTTACAACTTGAAAATCTGTCCCACGTTTACTCCCAGGGCACACCCTTTGAGCTGACTGCGGTAAAGGATATAAATATTACGATAGACAAGGGCGAGGTAATAGGTATAATCGGTCACACAGGCTCCGGAAAGAGCACCCTTATCCAGCATATGAACGGGCTTATTAAGCCTACCTCGGGAAGGGTACTGCTTGAGGGAGAGGACATATTTTCTTCAAAAGAGGCGACAAAACGGGTACGAAGCCGTGTGGGGCTTGTTTTTCAGTACCCGGAGTATCAGCTTTTTGAGGAGACTGTTTACAGGGACATAGCTTTCGGACCGAAAAATTTAAAACTGTCCGAAAAGCAGATTGATGAGCGGGTCAGGTACGCTGCCCGTTTCGTTGGGATTTCGGAGGAGCTTTTTGAAAAGTCGCCCTTTGATCTTTCCGGCGGACAGAAGCGGAGGGTGGCAATCGCCGGAGTGATTGCCATGATGCCCGACGTTCTTGTGCTGGACGAGCCTATGGCAGGTCTTGACCCGGCAGGGTGCAGGGACATTATGAATAACCTTATGTCCTACCATGACGAGACGGGTTCAGCCCTTATTATAGTTACCCACAGCATGGAGACGGCAGGAGAATTTGCCAAAAGAATGATAGTGATGAACCGTGGCACCGTTGCCATGGACGGCACGCCGGAGGAGATATTCTCCCGGGGTAGAGAGCTTCGTCAGATGGGGCTTAACGTACCCACAATGACAATGCTTAAGGATGCCCTTTCCGAAAGGGGCATTGAGCTGCCCGGAACGATATACACCGTGGAGCAGATGAAAAAAGCCCTTGAGGAGCGTATGGGAGGTGGCAGCCGTGCTTAAGGATATTACCCTGGGTCAGTATTTCCCGGGAAATACCGTAGTCCACCGCCTTGACCCCAGAACAAAGATAATTATGGTGGTATTTTATATAATCTCCCTCTTTTCCGCAAAGACCTATGTGTCCTACTGTTTTATGGCAATTGTGCTATTTACGGTTATTAAACTTTCAAAAATACCGGGAAAAACCCTTATTAAAAGCGTAAAGCCACTTGTAATTTTTATTGGGATTACAGGCGTTTTGAATATGTTTTACACGCCGGGACAGGAGCTTTTAAGATTTTGGATTTTCAAAATAACAAAAGAGGGCATTATAAAGGGTATTTTAATGGTGTCCAGAATAATAATGCTTGTTATGGGCACTTTTATGCTGACATATACCACGTCGCCGATTATGCTGACAGACGGGCTTGAGAGTCTTCTGGCGCCGCTTAAGGTCATAAAGGTACCGGTACACGAGCTTACGATGATAATGAGCATTGCCCTTAGATTTGTACCAACTCTTATTGAGGAAACGGAGAAGATAATGAACGCCCAGAAGGCCAGAGGCGCCGAGTTTGATACAGGCGGGCTTATTGCCAAGGCCAAGGCGCTGCTGCCTGTTCTGGTGCCTCTTTTCATATCGGCGTTCAGAAGGGCTGATGAGCTGGCAGTCGCCATGGAAAGCCGCTGCTATCACGGAGGTGAGGGGCGGACAAAGCTCAAACGGCTTAAGCTTATGGCAAGAGATTACGGCGCCCTTTGCTGCGGTGTTCTTGTTATGACTACAATATTCGTTTTGAGAAGCCGGGGGCTTTAAGCCGGGAAAGGCTTACTAATAAAGTAAAATGGAGGGAGCTTGCCCTTTGAGAAATATAGCCATGAGACTTATGTACGACGGTACGGCGTACCACGGCTGGCAGGTTCAGAAAAATGACCGCACTGTGGCGGGTACCATTGAGGAAGCTCTGTCAAAGCTAACGGGAGAGAAAGCAAAAGTCACAGGCTGCGGAAGAACAGACGCAGGGGTACACGCACTTTGCTACTGCGCCAATTTTAAAACTGAATCCACCATTCCGGCGGAGAGGCTGCCGCTGGCTTTAAATTCCCTTTTACCTAGGGATATTTCTGTGGTAAAAGCGGCTGATGTTGAGGAGGACTTTAACGCTATCCTCTCCTGCATTAAAAAGGAGTACACATATAAAATTGTAAATTCAAGGATACGGGATCCGTTTTTAAAGGACAGGGTATATTTTTACCCTGTAAAGCTTAAATTGGACGTTATGAAAAGGGCGGCAGAACAGTTTGTGGGCACTCATGATTTTGCCGCTGTCCGCAGCGTGGGTACCGAGACGAAAACCACGGTACGGACCATATATTACTGTGAAATCGACAGGTCCGGAGATGAAATCTCCATGAGAGTGTGTGCTGACGGATTTTTATACAATATGGTCCGGGCGATAATGGGCACGATTATATACTGTTCCGAGGGGAAAATCATGCCGGAGGAAATTCAGCGGCTTCTTAAAACAAGGGACAGGCGGCTTACGGGTCCCACCGTGCCGCCCCAGGGACTTTATCTCAGCCGTGTATGGTATGAGGGAAAAGCAGCAGTGCTGATGAAGTAGTTTTTAAAGTTTTCTCTATCTTTTTTTGTTTTAAAATGATAAAATGACTGTAAGAAAGAGAAAAACCAAAGCTTTGTTTTAAAGGACAGATAAATGAGCAAAAGAGAGAGAAAAAGGGGAATAGCCAAAACGGCGGCTGCCATGCTGCTTCTCTTTGCCGCAGCCGGATTTATTATATATCTGATTTTAGGCGGCGGAGAAAGCATTAAAAGAATTTGGCGTCAGATGTCGGGAGATGAGAGCGGCGAGCTGTACTATGACGGCGCGTCAGGAAACGCCTATGCGCTGCCCGGGGGAAGTCTTGCCGTATTAAGCCAGTCCAGGCTTACAGTGCTGGACGAGGACGGAAATGAACAGCTTAATATTCTGGTTAGCTTTACCTCTCCAATGCTCTCCTCCAAGGGCGATTACAGCGCAGCCTGGGATTTGGGTGGCAGTGAGGTTATTCTTGTAGATGAGCAGGGACTTGTTACAAGGCTCACTTCTGAAAATTCCATCATATCCGTTACTGTAAATGAAAATGGGTATCTTTGCGTTGCCACCGATGAAACGGGCTACGGCGGCTCTGTAACTGTCTATTCCCCCTGGGGAGAGGCACTTTACAAGTGGTACTCCGGTTCAAACTACATACTTTCCGCCCGGCTGAGGGACGAGTCGGAGCTTTGTGTTCTGACATTGGGAAAAAGCGGCTCAGCAATAGTCAGCATGAGAATTACGGAGACTCAGGAGCGGGCACGGTATGAAACGGAGGATATTATATTAGACTTTGATTTTACTGGAAACGGCATACTGGCTGTGTCGTCGTCAAAGCTCATAAGCCTGAACAAAAGCCTTGAGGAGCGTGACGTATTTGAGCTTGAGGGCAGGCATCTTGAGGGTTACAGCCTGCAGGAGGATTTTGCCCTTATAGTGGCGGCGGATTATCAGTCCGGCGGCGAAAAAAGCATTATTACTTTAAATTCAAGCTGTGACGAGCTGGGCAGCATGGCTGTTTCCGGTGAGGTATTGTCCATTTCCACCTCCCGGAACAGGGCGGCTGTGATGACTCCCGGCAGGGTCGAGGTATATGATATACGACTTCAGTATCAGTATGGCTGTCCAATACAGTCCGGCGGCGAAAAAGTTCTTGTGAAAAATAACGGCAGCGTTATTGTTGCCGGCGCATATTCCGCGCAGGTTTACACTCAGGACGATGAAGTGAAAAGTGAAGAAAGTCCTGACTAATGGGAGGATAACAGGGAAATGGGGATAATTCTTGACCTTATTTTAATAGGCATTGTCGCAATCGCGGCTTGGAGAGGCTTCAGGGCTGGTCTTATAAACGGAATATTCGGAATACTGGCAGTTGTGATTGCCATATACGGCGCAAACCTTCTGGCGAATACTTATTCCTCAGTTGTATCTGAAATGCTGGAGCCATTTGTTTCCGGCGTTGTGGAGGGCGTTGAGGACAATGTTATGGACGCTGTCCAGGGTGACGGCGAGGAGGATTTTGAGCCTGTATATGACATATCAAAGCTTACGGATTCCGATGTGGGGGGCATAGCCATGGCGGTGCTTCGTCAGCTTGGCATTACGGAGAAGTCGGCCTCCGAAATGCTGGACGGCTTTGAGTCTAAATTCCATGAGGCAAACGCTCAGATGCTGGACGCCCTTACGGAGACTATTTGCAGCAGGGTGTCCTACATAGCTATTTTCACAATAGCGTTTCTTTTGATTTTTATTGTGTTTACAGCCATAGGAAACGTGCTTGATTTGGCATTTGGGCTTCCGGGACTTGAAAATCTCAACCACATTCTGGGAGGAGTGTTCGGCGCGGCTAAAGGTGTACTTGTGGTGATGGTGATCACCTGTATTTGCCGCTATCTCGGTCTTTTGCTAAACAGCGAGCTTATGGAAAGCACGATTATTATGAAGCGGCTGGTGGAGTTTAACTTTATAGCCGCTATACTGAAAATATAACGATTTTGTAAATTAATTCTATTATCCCGTGCAATCGGATAAAATAAGATGTAAAATAGACTGGCGGCAGGTCAGCCGCTAAAGAGCGATTATAGATTTAAGGAGATATTATGCAGCCTACACTATGCGCTCGCTGCAAGAAGAATGCGGCAGTGATTTTTATTACTAAAATTGAAAACGGAGTTTCCACAAATGAGGGACTGTGCCTTAAGTGCGCCAAGGAGCTTAATATTAAGCCTGTTGAGGATATGCTGGGCAAAATGGGTATTACCGATGAAAATATCGACGAAGTGTCCAATGAGATGACGGCGGCTTTTAACGGTCTTGAGGAGCTGCCCGATGGCGTTGATGATGAGGAGGAGGACGGAAAGACTGCGACCTTCCCGTTTTTAAATAAGCTTTTCTCCGACCAGGGCTCCGGCGGAAATATTGTTCCCGGCAAGAAGAATGATGAGAGCAGGGAGCGTCAGGCAAATCCTACCGGCAAAAAGAGGGAGGAGCGGAGAAAATATCTGGACAATTACTGCATTAACCTTACTAAGCGTGCCCGAGAGGGTAAGCTTGACCACATGATTGGCAGAGATGAGGAAATGGAGCGTGTTATCCAGATTTTAAACCGCAGGCAGAAAAATAACCCATGCCTTATCGGTGAACCTGGCGTTGGTAAAACGGCTATTGCCGAAGGTCTGGCGCAGCGGATTGTTGAGGGAAAAGTGCCATACAAGCTTATTGATAAGGAAATTTATCTTCTGGATTTAACGGCCCTTGTTGCCGGCACCCAGTTTAGGGGACAGTTTGAGTCCAGAATGAAGGGGCTTATTGAGGAAATAAAGAAAACGGGAAATATTATTCTCGTTATTGACGAGGTCCACAATCTTGTGGGAGCCGGCGACGCGGAAGGTTCC
>CALWYM010000122.1 GCA_944385775.1 uncultured Oscillospiraceae bacterium
CGGCTTTCCTGCATATCATATGTTTCCACCATTGCAGTGCTGCTGTCTCTTCTGGCAGAATAAAGAGCGGTAAGCGTTTCTCCGTCCAGGGTGGCTCTGCGGTCAAAAATTTCCCGGAATATTTGAAGAAGCCTCAGTTCCTTTGCCTCAAAATGCCCCATAATATCCCGCGGTCTGTACCCCGTCGCGGAAGAACGGTACTCAGAAGGCACGGCGCCAAGACGACTCAGCGTACCCTCAAGCCACATCGCCATCTCCTCCGCCCGGCTCAAATAATCCCCACTTTCCAAAAACTCGGGCTTATCCAGTCTCGACCGGTCAATAATCTGATTTTCATATTCCGCAAGGAAATTTGTTATGAGAAGCGAAAGTATCCTCTCCGAATCCTTACAGTCAAGTTTTACGGTATATAAACCTGTACCGATATTCTCTATATGCCCGCGGGAACGTATTATATCGACCCTAAGGTCATTTTCGGCTCCTATATTTTTCAGTACCTCCGCCACGTTCTCTGATGAAAAGATTCCGTCAAGACTCGCGTTCTCATCATAAACCATAAGTTCAGCCCCGGCTGAAACACTGTGACTGACTATAAGGTACAGTGAACCGAGAAGCATAATCACAGCCGCCACAGCAAAAAACAGAATTCTCTGACTTTTAAGCTGCTCAATACTCATCTTACACTCACTTCCATCTTTTTCTTTACTGTCTTTACAGTCAGCATATATTTAACCGAACGGAGCGCCAGAGTAGCCAGTACCCCTTCTCCTACGGCTGCCATTACGCTTATCCAATAGTCAAAAAGCCTGTTTCCGTTATTCACTATGACCGGCTCATCAGTACTTTCTTCAAGCTGCCTCAGCGTTTCCTCCGCCTCGGTTAATATCTGGAAAAGCCTGTTTTCAATGTGGGAAAGCTCATTTTCAAAATACGTTTCGCTCATCTCGTCTGAATATGTGGCAGAGGACATAAGGCTTCTTATTCTACGCTGTCTCTCCCCATAAAACTCCCCTTCTCCGGAAATCCACTCTTCCGGGAATACTTTCAGTACCTCAAGGCGGTTTTCAATCAGCGCGTCATAATATTCCGACCCAAGCTGAAGAATGTTTAATCCGCTTCCTTTAAACCCTTCTCCGGCGTAGGCTTCCAGCTCCTCAATTCTACGCTCGATACTCGTAAGTTCGCTCTCCACACCGGCAAGGTCTTCATACTCAAGCTGTGAAATATACCCTGCCGCCATAAGGCATTTTTCTCCCAGATACCGGCATCTCTCACCGTAGTCACCGTCTGTGCTCTCCAATGTGAAAATTGCGCTTTTGACACCGTATTTTTCATTAAACTCCCTAACAAAGGAATCTACCACAGCGTCCGTTATCTGCTGTCCGCTTTCTCCGGAAAATTTTTTGGGCTCATAACTCAAAACATACTGGGAAGTCACAAACCCCTCCGAATAGCCTTTTATCTTTACCGGAGTAATTTTCAATCCCTCCTTCAGTTCCGTACTGTTAAGGGGAAGCTTTTCATCGGCTATAACCTTGTTTAAAACAGAGTCTGATATGAGCTCCTCAATATAAAACCTGGTGCCGTCCGGATTTTCTCCGTCAGAAGCGCCTTCATAAGTAAAAGCCACGTCAGTGCTGCCTTTTCCGTATGTCATAACCATTGCCGAGGATATACAGACAAATGCCGCCCCGGCGGCAGTCCAATTTATCCAGCAGCCTTTTCCAAAACTTTTAAAATAGCCGCGAAATCCATACCCTCCGCCCCAAAGCACAAAAAGCGTACAGATAACAGCTCCCAGAGAAAGGATCCCTATCCCCCACAAAATAATTTTTGCCGCAAGAAATATCATACTGCTTTTTCACCTGCCCTGTTTAAAACCTTGAGAGTCTCCTCAGCACATTTGTCCCAGGAATAGTTTCTTCTCATAAAATCAATCTGTTCTTGAGAATTTTCCCTCTTATTTTCAATAAGTGCCGCCATGGAATTTAACAAATCCTCCTTATCGCCGGACCTGAAAGTATATACATAATCAGGAGCTACGGCAATATTTTCCGGCAAATCGCTTACCAGGCACCGTGCTCCGCAGCCCAGCGCCTCCATCAGGCTAAGACTCATTCCCTCAACCTGACTTGGCAGCACATAAATGTCGCATCCCAGATACAGCTCCCAAAGCTCACTTTGCTCCACAAAATCAAGAAAAACTATCCTTTCATCATGCTCCGCTAAGGTCATAACTTCTTTTACGTACCTGTCATTTGGATTTATCCTCCCTGCGATTAAAAGCCTCTTTGAGGTTTTAAGCCTTTTAAAGGCGTCTATCAGAAGGTGAAGCCCCTTTTCCGGTACAAGCCTTGCGGCAAAAATAATATACCCTCCATCATGGCTCTTTGCCTTACAGTCAATATCTTCGGGAAAGGACACGCCGTTTTTCACAACCGCCGTGTCCCTGCCGTATGTATTTTTGAAATACTCCCGCGCCGGTTCAGACAGGACAATTACCTCATCGGCATATTTTGCCCCAATCCTCTCACCCATCTTAATGTAGGTCGAGGACAGCCTGCCCCACTTGCTCCGCTTCCAGTCACACCCGTGGATTGTTACAACCGTGGGAATTTTAAAAAGGTGTGGTATGAGACACATTACCGCTGGACCCTCAGCGTGAAAATGAATCAGATCAGCCCCGTCCCAAATCGCCCTTACTGTGGCAAGAAGGGAGTACACTGCCGCATTCAGCCCTGAATGTGGAAAAGTGAAAATGTCTTTAATAATAGCCCCACAGTATTCCACTATGGAGCTATCATCACCTATTGTCTTTCTGTTGTATATGACAAGCTGGTGATAGCGGGAAAGCCTTTTCGCTGTCTCCGTAACGACCACCTCAACCCCTCCCTCACGGGACGGTACTCTCTTATGACCAATTACAGCAATTTTCATCTTTATCCTCTGTCTGAAAAATACTCGACAATGATAGCATATTTTTCACATTTTGTCCATAAGTTCCTGTCATAATCTCAGGATTTTTCTATTATTTTTGCTTTATTTGTAACTTTTTATAAATATTTACCATTTTCTCCGCATACTCCGTATCGGTGATGTAATGGCGCTCCAGACACCGATAGGACATTTGTCTCAAAAGCTCCCTGTTGCCGTAAAGCTCACTAACAGACCTTGATAGATTCTGGAAATCAATATTTCTTACTAAAACTCCTGTAACGCCGTCCTCAATAATTTCAGGTACTCCGCCGATGTTTGTCCCCACCACCGGGGTTCCCATCGCCATTGACTCAATAACAGATAACGGATAATTCTCATAGTACACAGACGGCTAAACAGTGAAAAGGGCGTGCCTTATGAGCTTTTCCAGTTCCTCACCCTCCTTAAAGCCAATATACCTTACATTTTCGCCTGCTTCCTTTCTCACATAATTTTCCATCGGACCGCTGCCTGCAATGAAAAAATTGATATGACCGAGACTGTTAAAGGCTTTTATCATTATTTCAATACCCTTTTCCTTGGAAAGCCTGCCAAAATAAAGTACATAGTCACCCTTTTCACTGGTTGAAACCACAGCTTTGTGGACGAAATTACTAATCACAACGGTTTTTCCCAAAAATCTGCTCTTCCTTGTGATTACCGATTCGATAAACCGGCTTGGGCAGATAAAAGCGGAAACACGGTCATAGGTTTTTCTCTGTCTGTAAAGCTCACCCTCAACTGCGCCTACTATGCTCTTAAGGTATGATCCGTGAATACATTTTCCGAAAACACAGTTCCATTTGCCTTTTCCTATGCATCTCTGGCAAAGTTCACCGTTTCCACTCATCATAAGATGATTTGGACATACCATCTGACTGTCATGTACAGTCTGAATGACAGGGATTCCCAGCTCCCACACGCCGTCTATCACGGAAGGAGTCAGCTGAAAATTTATATTGTTCATATGTACAATATCGGGCTTAAAGCTTCTGCACAACTCCTTTATTTTTCTCTTTGCCTCAGCGGAATAAATTATTCTAAGGGGATAAAGCAGATTTTCCGGCTTTTTTGTGTGAAAATCAACCGGCGAAGTATATAGCCCCAGACTGTTTCCAACGGTATTGCGGCTGTCCGCCATTCCGAAATATTCTACGCAGTGTCCCATTCTCTCAAGAGCCTGTCCCAGTTCCAACGTGTACGCCTCAGCACCGCCCCTAGGGTAGAGAAACTTATTGACCAAAAGAACCCTCATTCTTATCCTCCCGTTATTATAGCCCACAATGTAAATCCGCCACCGCTACTAAGTCATTCGGACGTGATTTTCTTCCGGCTCTTTCTTCTGTAAGTTGACAAAGAACAATTTTACGGACTACCTGCGGCAGTTTTTCTCGTAAATCACCCAGAGCCCCTTAAAAAGAAGCTCATCGTCCAGCGTTATCTCATGCCGGCACAATGGCACAACACTGGGCGCAATTCCGCCGGTGGCAATAACGGTGACCTCATTTTGCGATAGCTCCTTTTTCATTCTGTCAAGCATACCGTCCACCATGGCCGCCGACCCCAAAATACTTCCGCTTTTCATGCACTCTATGGTGTTTCTTCCTATTGCAGCCTTCGGCGGCTCCAAGGGTATTCTTGGAAGCAGCGAGGCTCCCTCCGTCAGCGCGTTAAGAGAGAGCACAACTCCCGGCACTATGGCGCCCCCCACAAATGCGCCGGAATCGTCCAAAGCGGAAAATGTAGTGGCCGTACCCATATCAATTATAATCGCAGGAACCTTATAATATTTAAGAACAGCGGCAGCTCCGACCACAAGGTCGCTTCCGACCTCGGCAGGGTTATCTATCTGTATATTGACACCTGTTTTAACCCCGGCGCCCACAACCATTGGCTTTATTTTGCAAAGCAGCTCCACAGCCTTTGTCAGAGAAGCAGTTACCGGCGGCACAACAGATGAGATTATAGCGCCGTCAATATCCTCTGTCATAACCCCTGAAAAGCTAAGCAGCATCTTTATCGTCGCCGCATATTCATATTCTGTTTTTGATTTGTCCGACTTTATTCTCGTTATATTGCGGGTTTTACCCTGGTCTATGCAGCCCATAACAGTGTGGGTATTTCCTACATCAAAAGCAAGTATCACAAAAATTCCTCCCTTATACGTAAAACTTTTCAATCTGACAGTGACATTTTGATTTTTCAACTGAAACCTCAAGGAAGCTCTCGGAGATAAACTTCTCCAAAACCTCAACCACCACGTTTTCCGTTGGGAAATGACCGGCGTCTATTATGTTTATACCCATGGCTGAGCCGTCAAGGAAACAGTTATACTTCACATCGGCAGTTACAAAGGTATCACAGCCCGCGGTCCTGACTGCCGTAAGCTCGCTTCCGCCTGAACCTCCGCAAACCGCCACCCGGCGCACCCTGCCTGTGCCCACAGCGTAGCGAAGTCCGTTTGCGCCCAGCGCCTTTTTCACCTTTGGAAGAAAATCCTCCAAGTCACACTCTTCCACACAGCCTGTGCGACCAAGTCCGTAGGGATTTTCCGCACTGTCAATTCCCATTTCCGAAAGGCACGAAACTCCGGTAAGCCCCAGCGCCACGGCAAGGGCGTCGTTTACGCCGCCGGGGGCAACATCAAGGTTCGTATGCATACATATGGCTGCAATACCCTTTTCACATAGGGACAGCACCGGCTTCGCCACAACATCATCGGAGCAGACATTTTTAAGTGAAAAGAAAAGAGGGTGGTGAGAAACCACAAGCTGGCAGCCCTTTTCCCAAGCCTCCCTGACAACCTGCTCCGTAATATCAAGTGACACCAGCACCCGGCGCACCTCACTTTCCGGTCTGCCTGCCAGAATACCAACATTGTCAAAATCCATCTTCCACTCTACGGGAGCAAATTCCTCCAGCTTACAGAAAATATCCCTTACAGTTACCATTTCTCTACCTCCTCAATCATTCTTTCAAGACCGATAAGGGCAATCCGTCCGTTTTGGAGCTTCTCGTCCATATTTGCGCGACCTGAACCGGCTCCTTTAACCATAGTCCTGAGCTTTGACACCTGCTGATGAAGGTAATCCGGCAAAAGTGGGTCACGGTTAATAAACAGGGCTCTGGGTGCAATGGCTTCAGCCAGGGTTATTCCCCCGGGTATCAATGATTTTTTTACACTTAGCACAATATACATTCTGGAAAAATCACGTACCAAAACGGCGTCGTCCACATAGCAGCCGTGACTGTAAAGCCACAGAACCAGCTTCTGCACCCTCGACTGAGGCTGAAGCACCAGGTGCGGTCCCTCAAGAGACCACCTGTCCCTGTCAAGAATGGATATAATATTATCTCCGCCCATGCCGGCAATAATAATGGTATCCACATCCCTGTCCACTCCGCTCAGCCCGTCAGCTCTGCTGAAAACTATCCTGTCCTCAACCCCGTATTCCCTGGCGGAGGCAACAGCCCTGTTAAGAGGTCCCTCCCCAATGTCGGAAGCTATAATCTTTTGCGCAGTACCAAGCTGAATCAGATAGACAGGTATGTAGCCGTGGTCTGTGCCAATATCAGCGATTACCTTTCCGTCTTTGGCAAAATTAGCCACAGCGTAAAGCCGTTTTGTAAGATTGATCATAAAACCACCCTTAAAGCTAAACTTCGAGGCGGGTAAATACTGCCCGCCTCTCTCTTCTGTGTTAAATTAAAGCTCAGGGATTGTTGGCGACAAACTCATTGAGAGCTTCAACAAATTTATCGGCGTCAACACCGTGAACCATGCAGGCCTGCTCAATATTCTCTCCGCTGGCCATGGCGCAGCCCAGGCAGTGCATTCCAATGGACATAAAAAGGCTCTGAGCCTGGGGAGCCTGAGTAAGAACATCATTGAGATTATCTTTTCTAGTAAATTTTGGCATATATAGTCCTCCTTTGCCAAATCTGTAACAGCTATATTATAAGCTAAAACCTTATTTTTTTCAATAGCCCTGAAAGTTAGAAAAGGAGCCGCCGAAAAGCCAGCAGCTCCTTTAATTTCATAGCTTACCTGTATGGGAAAGACCGGGTCGCAAAACAGGATTACTGCACGCCCGCCTTAATCTTGGCGTAGCACTCACTGCAGTAAACCGGTCTGTCACTCTTTGGCTCAAAGGGCACTCTTGCCTCTTTTCCACAGGACGCGCAGACGGCAGTGTAATACTCTCTCTGACCGCGAGCGGCGTTCTTACGGGCGTCACGGCAGGCTTTGCAGCGCTGCGGCTCATTCTGGAAGCCTCTCTCAGCGTAGAATTCCTGCTCACCGGCGGTGAACACAAATTCTTTTCCACATTCCTTGCATACTAATGTCTTATCTTCGTACATAACGGGACCTCACTTTTGACCTCTTGCCCTTTGGGCATTGTATTTGCGTCAGCCAGCGCTGAAATCGCCTGAGTTTAACATCTGCGCAACCTTTTTCCTGATCCGCTGCACAGTGTTGTCAATGGACTTTACGGGCTTATTGAGCCGCTGGGATATTTCCCTATATGAAAGTCCATCCAAATAATACCCCAAAACCTTCCGTTCTAAACCGGAAAGCTCTTTATTTATCCTGACTGAAAAATCCTTCGCCGCTTCTCTGTTAATATAAAGCTCCTCCGGATCAGCCGCCGGATAGGGTGTTTCAATTCCTTCCTCAATGGGTAAGGATTCATTGAGGGGCTTATGCTTCTGCCTTCCTGCCTGCCTTACGGCAGACAAAAGGCGGTTTCTTATACAGTGCTCAGCATAGGTACGAAAAGTCGCTCCCCCAGCGCCGTCATAGTGGCGTATCGCCGAGATTAGCCCAAACATGCCCTCCTGAATCAAATCCTCACTGTCGCCGCCGGCTAAAAACAAAGGTCTGGCACAGGCACGGACTAGAGACTGGTACCTCTCAATTATAATCTCCTCAGCCTCAAGATTGCCCTTGCGGCAAAGCTCCAGCAACTCCTCATCTCTGCCAGTGTCTAAATTCCCCATAATAAAACCCAACTAACGCCATATAATGTACACATTATACAAATTAACTTTGTCAAAGTCAATAGCTTTTTGCAAAATAATTTATTTTCTTCGTTTTTGTACCATATTTTGTGTAAAAGCTGCACAAAAAAAGAAAAATCAAAGAGAAGTTTGCCCTAAAAATTCTATTCCCAAATGCTCATACGCCTTTTTTGTGGCACATCTGCCCCTTGGCGTTCTCGTAAGATACCCGTGCTGCATAAGGTACGGCTCATAAACGTCCTCTATTGTGACAGTCTCCTCATTGACAGTCGCCGCCAATGTATCAATACCTACCGGACCTCCGTTATACTGCTCGATAATTGCCTGCAAAATCCGCCTGTCAATATTATCAAGCCCGTCCCTGTCTATTTCAAGTCTTGCAAGAGCTGTTTCCGTGATTGCTTTTGTAATCACGCCGTTACCAAATACCTGGGCAAAATCCCTTACACGGCGAAGGAGCCTGTTTGCGATTCTGGGAGTTCCCCTGCTGCGGCACGCCAGCTCATAGGCGCCGTCAGGCTCGATTTCAACGCCCAGGATTCCAGCGGAGCGCTGGATTATCTTCATCAAATCCTCAGGCTCATAAAGCTCCAGCTTAAGGTCAATTCCAAACCTGTCCCTAAGAGGCGATGAAAGCTGTCCCGAGCGTGTTGTGGCACCCACCAGAGTAAAGCTTTTAAGCTCCAGGCATATGCTGGTCGCCGCCGGTCCCTGACCAATAATAATATCAATCTGCCTGTCCTCCATCGCGGGATAAAGGATTTCCTCCACAGCCCTGTTCATTCTGTGAATTTCATCTATGAAAAGTATATCGTTTTCCTCAAGATTTGTAAGAAGACTTGCCAAATCCTTAGGCTTTTCTATGGCAGGACCGGAGGTTTTTCTCAAATTAACCCCCATTTCATTTGCAATAATCGCCGCAAGGGTCGTTTTTCCAAGCCCTGGAGGTCCGTGAAGAATAACATGGTCCAACGGCTCGCCCCTGCGCTTTGCCCCCTCGATAAATACCTCCAGATTGCGCTTAACCTTTTCCTGACCTATATATTCTGACAGGGTTTTTGGACGCAAACTAAGCTCCGCCTCGTCCTCCGGTAAAAGCTCCTTTGACATTACCGGGTCTTTTTTTCTTCCCTTTTTATTGTCGGAAAAATCAATCATATTAATTTCCCTCTTATTTCACCGAATTTTTCAGTACAAGTCTGATAATTTCCTCCACCGACAGCCCTTCGGTATCCACGTCTTTCAGCGCGGCGTTAATCTCGCCTGAGGTGTAGCCCAGTACTGCAA
Source organism: uncultured Oscillospiraceae bacterium (assembly GCA_944385775.1). Classification (GTDB taxonomy): domain Bacteria; phylum Bacillota; class Clostridia; order Oscillospirales; family Oscillospiraceae; genus RUG626. The sequence continues at coordinate 9,286 of CALWYM010000122.1, forward strand.
GAGCAGCAGCAGCGTCGGCGCTTTTCTTTTCCCGGGATACGCTTGTTTTAACAAAGCCTTCCCTTACCTTTGCCTCCGGTATGTTTTCCTTTGAAATCTTATCTTTAAGTTCAAGGATAATCCTTTGGGCTGTGCGCTTTCCTATGCCCGGAGCCGCCACAAGGGGTCTCTCGTCACCGCCGATAATTGCCATCGCCAGCTCCGCCGGGCTGCAGGAGGACAATATGCTCATCGCCGCCTTCGGTCCAACTCCCGAGACGGAAATAAGAAGCTCATAGCATCGCTTCTCCGCAAGGTCATAAAAACCGTATATGTCAAAGGCATCCTCCCTTATATTGCAGTATGTATAAAGCTTTGCCCTGCTTCCAAGCTCCAAACTCGATATGGTGTTAAGACTGGCATTTATTCTATACCCTACACCGCCTACATCAAGCACCGCAAGATTTTGCTCAAGGACAGTTACCGTACCCTCTATATAGTAGAACATGGACTGTTAACCCCCTGAATACTTAATAATGAAAGAGAGAACCGGGCGTGGCATATGGCTATTGCCAAAGCGTCGGAGGCATCGTCGGGCTTTGCCGCCTCGTCCATATTGAGAAGCCGCCTTACCATCTCCATCATCTGTTTTTTCCCGGCTCTGCCATAGCCCGTAATGGCCTTTTTGACCTGAAGTGGGGTGTACTCGTACATCGGCACGCCCTTTTCCTGCCCTGCCAGTATGGCAACGCCCCGTCCCTGCGCTACGGAAATGGCCGTTGTAGTATTGTTATTAAAGAAAAGCTCCTCCACGGAAATCGCGTCCGGCTCAAACATATCAATAAGCTCCAGCATATCGTGATAAATCTGTGAAAGCCGCAGTGAAAGCCGCTCGCCTGCCGGCGTCAAAATTGCGCCGCACCGCACAAGCTCTATTTTTGCTCCCTCTGCCCGTATTACCCCAAAGCCAACAGTGGCAATGCCCGGGTCAATACCTAAAATAGTCGTCATGGATTACCTCAAATCTGTTCTTTCTGATACTAGTAATAGTACCATGATTCAATCCCGTTGTAAAGAAGCTTAAAAAGTCAGAACCGCTTCGGAGCATACTCCGAAACGGTTCCCTGAAAATTTTAAATCACCTTTTTACGCCGTTCTTCCCTTATTACTCAGCTTTACAGTCATGCCCGCCGCCGTGGCAGCCTCCGCCGTGACCTCTCATGCCTCTGCCCCTGCACCTGCCGGGGGACATTTCAGCCCAGCTGTCCTCAAGTTTCTTTAAAATACGCGCAAGCTCCGCCTTTTCCTGCTCAGTCAAAGCAGAAAACACGTCTTTTTTCCCACAACCACCGCGGCAGCTCTCAATATGACTCCGCCCTGCATCGGTGAGCTTTACCATACCCTTTCTGCGGTCATCTTCGTCCCTTACCCGCTCCACAAAACCTCTCTCCTCAAGACGTCCCAGAAGCTCACTTAATGACCCCGGCTGGATTCCAAGCATCTCTCGAAGCTCACCCTGGGTAGTCTCACCCTTTTCCGCAAGCAGCTTCAGTATGCCTCCCTGTCCCACGTGCCCGGAGCCGCACCTGGCAACATATCTTCCGCAGCGAAGAAGCATGCCGGGAAGAGAATCCCCACATCTCCGTCCTCCGCCCATTTTCATTTCCTTATTGCAGCAATCCATAATATCAGTTCCTTTCTTTATCTCTGAAAACAATTTAGGTTCCTTACTAATTTCTTTGGCTACATGATAAACCATGTTTTGTAATTTGTCAAGGTTCCTAACTAATTTTTTTGAAATTTTCTCTGCACAATTTTTGTTTAATGGGGAAAAATTAGATTAAAAGGGGAAATAACGTGCATTTTGCCATATATTCAAATAAATTTTATATAAAAATTTGTTGGAGAATTATCTCATTTTGTTCTGTATATTTTGAAATTTTTTGTTATAATTAAAGTGGTGTTGAACCCTCTGGGGAGGGAAATTAGAAAAATGATTTTTGATGGAGGATAATTCCGATGATTTCACATGGCAAGAACATCAAGGTTTTTTGCGGCAACTCCAATAGAAAGCTGGCTGAGGATATAGCCAGGGATATGGGCGTAAGCCTGGGCGATATGCAAGTAAGCCATTTCTCTGACGGTGAGGCCTCTGTATCTCTTTACGAAACCGTCAGAGGCTCTGACGTTTTCCTCATTCAGTCCACCTGCGGACCTGTCAACGACAACCTTATGGAACTGCTCGTTATGATTGACGCCTGCCGCAGAGCTTCCGCCGGACGCATTACTGCCGTTATGCCCTACTTCGGCTACGCAAGGCAGGATCGTAAGGCAAAAGCCCATGACCCGATTTCCGCGAAGCTTGTTGCAAACCTTATCACCGTTGCCGGTGCTGACCGTGTACTTACTATGGACCTTCACGCTAACCAGATTCAGGGCTTCTTTGATATCCCTGTTGATAACATGGCAGGAGCCCCTCTTTTTGCCGAGTACTATAACAATCTTTTTGGTGAGAATAACGACAATGTCATCGTCGTTTCCCCTGACGTGGGAAGCGTTGCCCGCTCCCGTAACTTTGCTCATAAGCTGGGACTTAACCTTGCCATTGTGGACAAGCGCCGTGAAAGAGCAAACCAGTCTGAGGTTATGAACATTATCGGAGATGTCAAGGGCAAGGACGTCATTTTGTTTGACGATATGGTGGATACTGCCGGCAGTCTCTGCGGCGCCGCGAAGGCTCTTGTGGAAATTGGCGGAGCCAGAGACGTTTACGCCTGTGCCACCCACGCCATTCTTTCCGGTCCTGCTATTGAGCGCGTTAAGGAAAGCTATCTTAAAGAGCTTGTGCTTCTTGATACAATTCCAGAATTGCCGGAAAAAAAGTGCGACAAAATTAAGTTCCTCTCAGTTGCCCATATGTTCGGCGAGGCCATTGAGAGAATTTATGAGGAAGTTGCCCTTTCCTCCCTTTTCAGATAAAATATGATTTTTTCCAAACAGGGGAAATATTCCTGGATAGTTGTTTTTCTTGGCAACCCCGGTCCTAGATACTCCATGACCAGACATAACGCCGGTTTTATTACCTCCGAGCAGGTAGAAAAGCTTTACGGAGCCAAAATAGACAGAGCCAAATTTCACGCCCTTGTGGGAGACTGCACCATAGGTTCGGAAAAGGTACTGCTTATGAAGCCTCAGACCTTTATGAACGAATCTGGCACAGCCGTCCGTGAAGCCATGAGCTTTTATAAAATCCCCCTGGACCATGTGCTTGTAGTAAGCGACGATGTTACTTTGGCAATCGGCAAGCTGAGAATACGCGCCTCCGGTTCTGCCGGCGGTCATAACGGGCTAAAAGACATAATCGCAAAATGCGGCGGAGAGGGCTTTCCCCGTATTCGCCTTGGAGTGGGGATTCCTCAGTATGACCTGGTGGACTGGGTCCTGTCCCCTTTCCGCGATCAGGACGCTTTGGATATTCAGGACGCCGCTTCCAGAGCCGCCCATGCCGTTGAAACTATTATTACTCAGGGTATCTCCCAGGCTCAGAACAAGTTTAACTAATACAAAAACCGCAGTACAAAACTGCGGTTTTTTTGTTGACATATACTATGTAATGTGTTATACTTTTTGCAGTGTAATATTTAATATGCACAGGAGGGGAAAGAAAATGATATTAAAGATAATCGCCATAATTATAGTAGGCGCCCTTGCGGGTCGGATAATGAACGCCGGTGGCAGTCTGGTGAAAAATATAGTTATCGGCATTATAGGCTCTGTTGTAGGCGGTGTAGTCTTTGGCATTATAGGCATATCAAGTCACGGACTCATAGGCTACATTATTTTATCCACAGTGGGAGCCTGCCTTGCAATCTATCTTGCCAGGAAGTTTTTAAAGTAAACCTTAATGCTTATTGAATCGAAAGGGGCAGGATATACCATCCTGCCCCTTTTAATTATTTGAATTTCTTTTCCGGTCTGTAAAACTCAAAGATAACCGTATCGTTACCGTTTTCATTTTCGTCCGAGTGGCTTGTCCACGCCACCTTCATTGCGCCCATAGCCTCGCAGAGCTTTACTGTAAGCGGCTTTTTCTCCGTAATACCGTAAGCTATAAAATTGGGGCGAGCGATAAAGTTAGTAAGCAGGTTACCCAGGGCGAACCTTTCAATAAAACCGAGCTTTGTAAGATTTTCGCCGCGGCAGCTAAGCTGACCGCGAAGCACCTCCGGCGCGTTGCGTCTCCACCAGCCGACTATAAAGGGGCTGAAGCTCTCAATGCAGTAGGGTCCATCATAGCTGTCCAAAAGCTTTTTTACATAGGCGCAAAGAGTAACATCGTCGTGACCGGACTTAAGCTCAATGACAAGAGGCACCCGACCGCCCACAAGCTGAAGCACCTGACCCAGCAAGGGCATAACATTATCCGTTCCGCCAACCGGCATTTTCTCAAGCTCCTCATAGGTATAGCTCTCCACAGAGCCGGTAAAATCAGTTAATCTGTCAACCTTATCGTCATGGAATACCACGAGCTGGTCATCTAACGTAAGGCGTACATCAAGCTCAATACCGTAGCCTGCCTCGGCAGCGAGCCAAAAAGCTTCCAGCGTATTTTCCGGTACCCTCCTATCGGGAGTATGAAGACCGCGGTGAGCTACATTTACACCCATAAAGGGAGCCTTTTTATCCTCGGAAGCCCTTTCCGGGCGAACAAGATATATAACAGCAGCAGCGGCGGCGGCAGCTGAAAGAGCGGCGCCTGCAAGTTTTTTCATACGGCAAATCTCCTTTTCCAACAAGAGTCTTACTATTGATTACATAATAGCATTTTACTCTCAATATGTCAATTAAAGGAGAAAATCACCCTTAGATTTAACTCTTTCACCCTTGATTACTTTTCTTTAAACAGGTAATATAATTACAGAGTCTTTAAATGAAGGAGAATCACAAATGAAGCTTGACAGCAAACGAACCGTTCTTATCGGTCTTGCATTTCTCTCGATTTCCGCGTTCTGGCAGCTTTACGACAGCATTATTCCTCCTATACTTACAAACACTTTTCACCTTAACGAAACAGTCTCCGGTGCCATAATGGCTGCGGATAACGTACTTGCTCTTTTTATGCTGCCTCTTTTCGGCTCCCTGTCCGACAAATGCTCCACACCAATCGGACGGCGAATGCCATTTATCCTGGCAGGAACAACGGTTTCGGTCATACTTATGAACATTCTTCCCCTGCTGGATAACGGCTATGCTGCCACCGGCTCCCGCGTATATATGGCAGGTTTTATCATGGTGCTGGGGCTCCTTCTTATCTCCATGGGAACGTACCGTTCGCCTGCTGTGGCTCTTATGCCTGACCTGACTCCAAAGCCCCTTCGGAGCCGCGGTAATGCCATTATTAACCTTATGGGAGCGCTGGGCGGCATAACCTATCTGATTACAGCAGCGCTTATGTACCCCAACTCAAAGGTGGAAGGTCTTGACCACGTAAATTACCAGCCCCTTTTTTTTGGTGGTATCCTCAGTTATGGTTATCTCTGTTGCGGTTCTCTTCATTACAGTCAAGGAGCCAAAGCTTTATAAAAAGCAGCGTATTCTTCAATCTGAGCACCCGGAATGGGAAACCTGGGAATCGGAGGAGGGCGTCAGCGGCGCGCTGCCTAGAGAGGTTAAGCGAAGCCTTATTTTTATTCTGCTGTCTATCTTTTTATGGTTTATGGGATATAACGCCGTAACAACCTGGTACACTACCTATGTAAGCCGGATTATGGGTCAGTCACTGGGCGGCGCATCAACCTGTCTTCTTATTGCCACCGGCGGCGCCATTGTAAGCTACATACCAATAGGAATAATATCCTCCAAAATCGGCAGAAAGAAGACAATTTTGCTGGGAGTTTTCCTGTTAGCACTGTCTTTTATGGGCACCTGCGTATTGACACTGACCTTTGACTCCATTAATTTTATAATGTTCGTCTGCTTTGCCCTTGTGGGAATGGCATGGGCAGCAATAAACGTAAACTCCCTTCCTATGGTTGTTGAGATGTGCAAAGGCTCCGATGTGGGAAAGTTTACCGGCTATTACTACACCTTTTCAATGGCGGCTCAGGTAATAACCCCTATACTGTCAGGATACCTTCTAAGTGCCGTAAGCTACAAGATTCTTTTCCCCTACGCCGCGTTTTTCGCCCTTCTCAGCTCCGTTACAATGTGCTTTGTCCGTCACGGAGACGGAAAGGAACCGCCAAAGAAAGGTCTTGACGCCTTCCGCTCAATGGACGACTGATATAAAAACAGCAAAAAGGACTGCCGCAAATTTGCAGCAGTCCTTATTTTTTACTTGTTACCGTAAATCAGCCGCCAAGAGCGGTGATCTTTCTGGAAAGTCTCATAGTCCAGGTCGTCTTTGCCTCGTAGCCCTGAGCTGTCTCGTCCTCCCAGCTCTGGTACTCCTTGTTGCGGAGACTTTCGTCAGCCATGAGATCGCACACTCTCTCGTCCTCACCGTCAAAGAACAGGACATAGGT
>CALWYM010000123.1 GCA_944385775.1 uncultured Oscillospiraceae bacterium
CCTAAGATCAAGCCTGACCCTTTCACCGTAATCAGCAGCCTGATAGCTTCTTCTTGGCGAAAGAACCTTTTTGTCATATACTGCTCCGCAGAAAATCAAAACCAAAACAGCGGACATATAAACTGCCGCCATTATCCAGCTCATTCCGCCCTCCCGGACGGCGGTATTTTCCTGCTCCTCTGTCTCCTCCTCCAAAACTGTCTGGGGGATTTGGGGCTGGGGCGCTTCGTCCTCAGTCAGGTCCTCCTCGATTTCCTCAGAGGCGTCCTCTCCTCCAAGGGCAAGCACATCCTGCTGTGTAAGCCAAAACCCCGCTCCGCCGGAGGAATAGCCCGGGGTACACTCCACCGTTACCCAGCCGTAGCCCTCTATATAGCACTCGCTCCACGCATGGGCGTCCTCTCCTGTAACTACCCGCTCCTGCTCCGTATCCGCCGAAACAGCATAGCCCTGGACATATCTCGAGGGTATGCCCTCACACCGGGCAAGTATTGACGCCGCTGTGGCAAACCACGTGCAGTACCCTTCTTCCGCCTCAAAAAGAAACCAATCCAGAAAATTCTGTCCCTCCGGCGGCTGCTGAGGTGTAAGGTTATAGCTGTAATTTTGCCGGAAGTACTCTTCTATGGCAAGAAGCTTTTCATAGTCCGTCTGGCAGTGCTCGGTAATTTCTTCCGCCAGGTCATATACCTGCTGTGAAACACTGTCCGGAATATCCAAATATGTGTCGTAAATAAGGTCACGGCGCTCCTTTAAAAACGGCTCCACGTATGAAATTCCTCTCGTTTTCACCCTGAAATAGGGAGAAAACTCCGTTTCTATTGTGAACCAGTGCTCATTTAGGTTGCGCTCACCATACTTCCAGTCCGAACTTGCGGCGATAAGCTCCCCCACCGCCCTTGAATTTTCCTCAAGGTATATAAGGGAATACTGAACCCCGTCCTGAACATATTCAAACAGCGGTCCCGTTGTGCGGTAGCTCCACGGGTAACGCTCACTTATGTCAATATCCACTGTATTCAGCGATGAGAACATCGTCCTTGTAAGACCGTTCACATACCTTAGCGTAACAGTGTTTTTCCTGTAAATATCCTGAAGAGAGTGTTCCCCTTTATACCGCCACAGGGCATATATGTGCTCCACCGTATCGTACGGCATTGAAAGAATCTCAAAGTCAGTGTCGGAAAGGCTTGTGCTCCAGCCATCCCCGTTAAAGCTCTCCCACACGTTTCCCTTAAGATAAATCCTGCCGCTGGGATTTTCCTCGGCGATAATCGTCATATAGCTTTGCTCAGAGGTATCCCTGTTTCCCAGAAGTGAACCCTCTCCAAGTCCGTTAAAGCCCAGGGAAAACTCGGTGGAATCCCTTGTACCCGTGACTATGGCCGTCTCAATGCCCCTGTAAAGGTCCTCGATTGCGTCAATCACAGCTCTGGGAAGCCGCCAGCGGTAGGTATTCTCCGATGTGGGCATTATAAAAAGGAGTACCGATCCGGCAATGAAAAATGCCATAATCGACTTGCCCAGCGGGTCAAAATGTTCCCTTACGCTGCCCCTTGAAATGATAAAAAGTGTCCTTGCAAGCTCGTAAAATATATCGGGCACCATAAGAGCAACGGCAATTTTCGGAATATGGATACCGTTAAAGACAGATACAATCCAGAAAACCGTCCAGCCCAGGACAAAAACTCCCCGTAAAAGGCTGCTTTTTACAATTACCAGAAAAACCATTGAAAGCATACACAGGAAAATTCCCAGTCCCACATGACCGCCAAGGGAAATTTTTTCCGTCATCTCACCTTCAAAAAAGGGAGCGGTAAGCTCAGTGCCGAAAAGATATGCCGCCAGAGCGAAAGCTGCCACCAAAACCGCCAGAGGCGCCCACATAGCGCCATAATAGTCGCTTAGTAAAATTAACATAATCCAGACCCACAAAACCGCTAAAAGCGGCAAAGCCCGTGCCTCACCGTCAACCGCCCAAAGTGAAATACGAAGGGCTGCCATGGTGTAGGTAAAAAGGGTCATAAGCTGAAAACCGCGGCTTTTTAAAAATTCTTTCACGGCGTCCCACCTCCCACAGCTTCGGCTCCGCCGAGAAAGTCCAGAATATCTCCCCCTGTCGGCACAATGTGAAAGTCAATGCGTCTGTCGGAATTTATGAGGCTCATGGTCTCCTTTGTTCTGTTGTCGCACAGATACAGCACCGAGACCCTGGCACCAAGCTCCGCCGCCATACTGAGCCTTCTTACAAAATCAGTGTCAAGCTCCCATGTAATTACGATAAAGCTGCCGGAAGCGCCTGTTCTGTGAAGCTCCGTCTCAAGGGCAAGGTCGGCACGCTGCTCACCGCTGAAAAAATCGCCGCAGCAAAGCTCGTACAGTCTTGCATATTCGCCTCCGCTTGTGACGTTAACGCCTACGCCGCCGGAAAGCAGTACCCTTGTGGGCGTCGCCATTCTGCGGTAATAATCGGCTATGGCAAGAGTTCCCTCCAAAATACAGTCCTGTATGTCCCAGCCGGTTTCCCCGTCAGGAAGCTCCCTGCGGCTGTCGGGAATGACGGTGACCCTTGTTTTCGGCTCCGTAACGAAGCTTCGCATCATAAGCTTTCCCTGACGCGCTGTAGCCTTCCAGTGAACTTTTTTCAGACTGTCGCCGTATTCATAGGGTCTTATCTGCCCGTCCGGTACCTCCGCCGGCTTATACTCACGGATATTCCGCTGCCGCTCCCGCTGTTCTCCCGGCGCGACAGACAGTGTTTTAAGCCTTGGCATACGTGGTCTTACGAACACCGCCGCCTTTTGTGAAAAGGTCTTGCAGCCAAATCCGAATATATCGTACACCCTTACGCTCTCCGCTCCGGCAAGGTCTTTTCCGCAGTGGTTACAGGATAGCTCCAGCGGAATTTTTATAATCTCCCCCGGTCTCAGGCTGCACATTACCTTGCCGTCATATCCGGAAAAGCTGTGCTTTCCTCCGGTAAGGCTTATTTCCACTCGTGGGAAGGGCAAAATCCCGCTGTTTTGTATGGACAATGTGCAGACACATTTTTCTCCCTTTATCATCTCTCCCTTTCCAGCAGAGAAAAGCACATATATGCTGGCCGCGGCAATCCTGCGGTATGCAAACACAAGTACCGGTAATAGAAGCGTCGTATAAAACAGCAGGTAGCTTGCAGCTCCGCCGTAATGCTCGATAAGTATGGCTCCGCCCAGCACGGACAGGGCGGAGATACTCCACTTTATAACGGCTCCCGTCATTGGAACACCGGCGGCATGGATATATTTTTCGTGCATTCAAGCAAAATACCCTTTGCCGTATTCATTTTAAGGCTTGCCTCCAGACTTACCACCAGCCTGTGGGCAAGAACCGGGACAATAAGCTCCTTTACGTCCTCCGGACGAACGTAATCTCTGCCGGACATATACGCCCTTGCCTTGCTGGCTTCCATCAGCGCTATGGAAGCTCTGGGGCTTGCGCCGAGAGTCAGGCTTT
>CALWYM010000124.1 GCA_944385775.1 uncultured Oscillospiraceae bacterium
ACGGATACCTTTAATTTCCTCATTTTCTGTATTGAACGCAAAAAGAACGTTTTCTCTGCCTTCCACTTTCTCGGGCTTATACAGATTTACAGTCATAAAAATATATTTTGGACTTTTGGCGTCAAAGTTTTGGAGCATACTGAGGTGAGGCAAAGAGTAGTTTTCTCCGCCGCCTATAATTAAATCGACAGCAGCTTTTTCATCGTCAATTTTAAAAATGTTACCCTCTAAATTATTCCGGTCGGCAATGTATAGGTATTGACGATTTCCGGATATATGAACCGGCGTATTATCGGCTAAAACCGATTCTAAATCCGGTGAGGAATAAGTGATAAGCTCATTTCCATTACTGTCAAATTTTTTCATGTAATAGGACATACCTTCCTTCGTAACGTGGGAAAAAAGTACATAAATATCAGAGTTGTAGGCGTACATATCCATTATTATATCACCCGTTACGCTTTCGCCTGTGCCGGTAAAATCATAGGAGAGAAGTGTCTCAGGGGTGTCTGTATCAACGTTCCACCGCTTTATTATGGAAACACTGTCGTTAATTTCAGCTGTCAGGAAAGAGGACTCATAGTATTTTGCCATATAAACAAAGGGACTGTCTTCTTTCTCCATATACTTAGAGTCTATTGTGGTTATGTTTTTTCGGCAATATCAAGCTTGTAAATGGTGCGAAAACCTCCGTCTGTGTTGGCAGAGGCGTAGAAATACCTGTCCTTCATAATAAGAGAGTCGCCGGAGGAGATATAACTATCCGGTATGTAGCAAAGTTCTTCAATGCCGTTGGTATCGGGACGGTAGAGAAGAAACTTGTCTCTCGGAATAACACTGCCCATAGGGGGAGCTGAAGCGCTCAGAAGAATATTATCGCCGATGAAGCCTAAAATGTTTACGGAGGAGTAATCCTCAAAAATATCAGTTACAATGTGGGAGGAAATGTCCGTAAGCGTAATCTTAGGGTATTCAGCCGAATTTTCATCTTTAACCTTACCAGAGCAGGATGGGACAACCAAAACAAGGGCAATTAATAAAAGCAAGTACTTAATTTTCTTCATAATCATCACTCCTTCTCATCTTTACTTTCTAAACTAATAACCTGATACATAATAATTTTATATTAAATAGCAAAATATGTAAAGCACAATTTGCGCAAAAGTTATAAAAATGCTGTAAAAAGTAAAAGAAATTTAATTATGTTGCATATAAATAATTTTGAGGATTATCTATAATGAGAGGGACGTGACAGAAAAAGACAAGTTTTTCTCCTTAATCTTACAAAATGCTGTATTTGACAAACTGAGGGCACTCTGCTATAATTATCCTAGTTTAATTTCGGGCAGTACTGCGTTTTTATTACGCAGTTTATATATATATTTTTAAATTATTTTGACGTTAAAGCGCTGTGGCGCTTTGAAATATTACATACGGACAAAGGATTTGCCTGTGTTATCTGTGTCTGCGGAAAGTTTCCCGGAGCGTTTGTGGGGCTGAGGGGTTTTGCGCGAAAGACGGCACAATTCACAGGTCTGGTTTTGTTGTCCTTTTATAGAAAAGGAGATTATTTTTAGTGGCAGAAAAGTTAAAACTAATTAGCTTAGGCGGACTTAACGAGATTGGAAAGAATATGTACGTCTATGAGTACGGCGAGGACATTATCGTTGTGGACTGCGGAATTGGTTTTCCCGATGATGATATGTACGGTGTTGACGCTGTTATTCCGGATATAACATATCTTGTTAAGAACAAGCACAGAATTCGGGGCATAATTCTTACTCACGGTCACGAGGACCACATAGGAGCCATGCCCTTTGTTATGGACGAGATTGACGCTCCCGTTTACTGTACTGCCCTTACCGCGGCTCTTGTAAACATCAAGCTTCAGGAGAGGGGCAATGCGGACAAGGTCAAGATAAATGTGGTCAAGGCAGGGGACACGGTAAAGATCAGTCCTTCATTTAAGGTTGAGTTTATCCATGTAAATCATTCTATACCTGACGCTGTCGCGCTGGCAATCAGAACACCTGTTGGTATTGTTATCCACACGGGGGACTATAAGATTGACACAACGCCTATTGATGGCGGAATGATTGATTTGGCACGGTTTGGTGAATTGGGGAAGAAGGGCGTGTTGGCGCTGGTTTCCGATTCTACCAACGTGGAAAATCCGGGTTTCTCTCTTTCGGAGAGCGTTGTTGCCCAGAATTTTGAGAATCAGTTTAAGGACTGCAAGGAGAGAATTATTGTCACGACCTTTTCCTCTAATGTCCACAGGCTTCAGCAGGTTATAAACTGCGCCAAAAAGTATGACAGAAAGGTTGCGGTTACAGGTCGCAGCATGGAAAATGTGCTCCGGGTGGCAAAGGAGCTGGGCTACATTGACATTCCCAACGGGGTGCTGGTGGACATTGCTCAGACTAAGAGCCTGCCAAGGGACAAGGTCGCTATCATAACGACAGGCAGTCAGGGTGAAACGATGAGTGCCCTTCACCGTATGGCCTTTGGAGAGCATAAGCAGGTGGACATTGTGGCAGGGGACAAGATTATAATTTCGGCCTCCGCCATACCGGGAAATGAAAATTCAATAAGCTCCGTTATAAATGAGCTTTTCCGCAAGGGCGCTACGGTGGTCTATGAGCGCAGCGCCTCACTTCATGCGTCAGGTCACGCCTGCCGTGGAGAGCTTAAGCTTATGCTTGCTCTTATAAAGCCTAAATTTTTTATTCCCGTTCACGGTGAGTACCGTCATTTGAAAATTCACGCCGAACTGGCGAAACATATGGGTATTTTACCTAAAAATGTTGTTATAAGCGATTTGGGTAAGGTTGTGGAGATGACCGGAAGATCTATAAAGATAAACGGCACTGTTCAGGCGGGCAGGGTGTTTGTAGACGGTACTGGCGTTGGCGATGTGGGCTCCGTAGTTCTCCGCGACAGAAAGCATCTTGCCCAGGACGGTATGCTTGTAGTGGTTGTAAGCCTTTCCGGCGAGGACGGCTCCATGATTTCCGGACCTGACATTATTACAAGAGGCTTTGTATATGTCAAGGAGGCGGAGGAGCTTATAGGAGAGCTTAAGGATATTACGGCAACCGTTGTGTTTGACTGCCAGTATAAGCATATGCATGACTGGACCACGGTGAAGGCCATTATAAAGGCAAAGCTTTCCGATTACCTCTATAAAAAGACAAGACGCAGTCCGATGATTCTTCCTGTTATAATGGAGATTTAATCCCTATGAATATACAGATTTTCGGCAAGGCAAAAAGCTTTGACACTAAAAAGGCTGAGAGATATTTTAAGGAGCGGCGGATTAAGTTTCAGTCTGTTGATATTATCAAATACGGCATGAGCCGGGGGGAATTTGAGTCAGTACGCCGTGCCGTCGGTCTTGAGGCAATGATAGACGAAAAGGCAAAGGGGATTGAGAAACTTATCTATCTTGCCCACGAGGACGATAAGATTGAAAAGCTCCTGGAGGACCAGAGCCTTATTAAATGCCCTATTGTGAGAAACGGGCGCCAGGCTACCGTGGGCTACTGTCCCGAGATTTGGGCAACCTGGGAGTGACCTTACTGAGTTAAAGTAGTATAATAATATAAAAGGAACCGGAGGGTATTATGCTCCCGGTTCCTTTTTGTTTTGTCAAAAAAGTTTCAGATTGCCTTGACAAAAATGAAAAATAATTGTATTATCTTGATTATAATTGATAAGGTATCTTATTAAAAGGTGACTTATTATAATGGACCTTACTGTAAAGGAAGTGTTTTTTTTGACTGATAATGAGCTGCTCATGCTTATCCACAGGGTTGATAAGCTCTACCATGAGGAGTATCACAAGGCGGTTCGCCTTGAAGATGACAGCGAAATCAGAGGTCACGGGCGAATACTCCGTGAACTGGACCACCATGATGGCATGACACAAAAAGCCCTTGCCGAGCATATGAGGATAAGACCTCAATCTCTGACAGACGCTCTTATGAGAATAGAAAAGCTTGGATACATAGAGAGGAAGCGGAGCGAAAAGGACAGAAGGGAAGTGCTTGTAACCATTACGGAAAGCGGCAGGGAGCGGAGCATGATGTTTAAAAGGATAAGTGATGAGGTTATTTGTGAAATGTTCAGCTGTCTTGACCGAGAGGAGAAGGAGCGGCTCGGAGAGCTACTTGAAAAATTAGTTAAACCGTCACAGCAAAATGGGAGGTAATAATCGGGAATGCTAAAAATATTCAGGCAAATGAGGAAAATGACTCTTGCGATGATAGGGTTAAGCGTAGCACTTGTTATTTTCCAGGTATGGGTGGATTTGAAAATACCGGACTATATGAGCAGTATTACACGGCTTGTAAAGACCGAGGGCAGCGAAATGAGTGAAATATGGCAGGCAGGCGGAATGATGATACTGTGCGCAGTACTGAGCATGGTCACAACATTTGTATCGAATTTCGTCAGTGCCCAGCTTGCTGCAATGTTTTCCAGGGATTTGAGAAGCGACATATTTAACGCCGTATCAAGATTTTCACTGGAGGAAATGGACAGATTTTCGACAGCCTCCCTCATAACACGTTCCACAAACGATGTTACACAAATTCAAAACTTTATGTCCAGGGGAGTAATGATGGTTATACGTGTGCCAATAACCATAACCATTGCCATTCTCAAAATAAAAGGCAAGCACTGGCAGTGGACTGCTCTTACTGCGGGAGCGGTTGTGGTAGTGCTCTCCATGCTTACATTTATTATAATTTACGCCCACCCCAGATTCAGAAAAATGCAGATGCTCACTGATGACCTTAACAGGGTTACAAGAGAGAACCTTACGGGTATACGTGTTGTAAGGGCGTATAACGCCGAGGATTATCAGGAGGAAAAGTTTGAAAAGGCAAACGACCGGCTGACTACAAACGCCCTCCAGGCTCAGCGTGCAATGACATTGACATGGCCGACCATGAGGTTTATAAATAACACTCTTACAGTGGGAATTTACTGTATCGGCGCGTACATAATAGCAAAATGTGTTGGAACTGACGAAGCCATTACAAC
>CALWYM010000125.1 GCA_944385775.1 uncultured Oscillospiraceae bacterium
AATCTGACAAATATAAACTGTAAGATGGAAAACTATCACGGGGAAGACACTGAATTTATCCGCCCGGCAATGGGTGAGCTTTCTCCGGAAAAGGCGCTGGAGCTTTTTTTCACCCTTGGTCTTGTCACCACCGTGGAGCAGTCGGGAAGAGTTTATCCCTTTTCCGACCAGGCGGGCAGCGTTGTGGACATACTGCGCTTTAGCTGCGCTTCTCTCGGGGTAAACACGGTGACGGGTGTGACCGTCAGTGAAATCAAAAGGGATAAGGGCGGTTTTCTTGTAGTCTATGGGGATAACCGGGATTTTTTTGATAAGGTAATAGTGTGCTGCGGCGGCATTGCCGGCGGAAAGCTGGGCGGTACCGATATGGGATACAAACTGCTGGAGAACCTGGGGCACACAAGGACAAGGCTTTATCCCGCACTGGTACAGATAAAAACTGACAGGGACCTTGTAAAGAGTCTCAAGGGTGTCCGGACCCACGGCAGGGCGGAGCTGTGGCAGGGAAACAGGCTTCTTGGGAAAAGCGAGGGGGAGATACAGTTTGCGGAATACGGTCTTACGGGACCATGCATATTTGAGATTTCACGGGCGTCGGCAACGGGAGGAAGCGAGACTGAGATACGCCTTGACCTTATGCCCGGTATGGAAAAGGGTGAGGTCTTGGACTTTATTTTCAGGAGGAAATACTCCCAGCCATCTCTTACCTGTGAGGATTTGCTCACGGGGCTTTTGCATAACCGTCTTGGAAGGACAGTCCTCCGATATTGTGGGATAAGTCTGAGTCAGCTTCTTTCAGAGCTTTCGGACAAAGACGCGGCAGTGGCGGCCGGGGCGGTAAAATGCTTTAAGCTGAAGGTTACCGGAACGCTGGGCTTTGACGGCGCCCAGGTCACTGCCGGAGGGATAAAAACAGGAGAATTTAAGCCGGAAAGCCTTGAAAGCCGTATTGTGCCGGGGCTATATGCCGCCGGCGAGGTTCTTGATATTGACGGCGACTGCGGCGGGTATAACCTTCAGTGGGCGTGGGCAAGCGGACGTCTTGCCGGAAAGCTCAGGTGAATTTATGATAAGAGTTTCAAATATAAAGCTTTCACCCGGGGAGAGTGGGGAAAAGCTTTTGCCCATGGCGGCGAAAAAGCTCGGAATAGAACCGGGCAAGATAAAAAAACTTAAAATACGCCGACGCAGCATTGACACCCGGAGAAAAAACGATATACACTTAGTATATACCGTTGACATTGAGGTTTACGGAAACGAGGAAAAAACAGCAAAGAGGTCCGGCGGAAAGGGTATAATTGTAAGTGACGAGGTTTATACGCCACCTGTTTGCGGCACTGTCCCGGCGGAGCGGCCTGTTGTCGTAGGCTTTGGACCCGGGGGAATGTTTGCGGCGCTTGTTCTGGCGTCAGCCGGGTTAAAGCCCATAGTGTTGGAGCGCGGCGAGGACGTGGATACTCGGACGAAGAAGGTGGAACGGTTCTGGGCTACCGGACGCCTTGATACTAAAAGCAACGTGCAGTTCGGCGAGGGGGGAGCGGGTACCTTTTCCGACGGAAAGCTAAATACCGGTATTAACAATATACGCATTGAGTATGTGCTCAGGGAGTTTTGCGATGCCGGCGCCGGGGAGAGTATTTTATATGACGCAAGACCCCATGTGGGGACGGACGTACTTAAAACAGTGGTGAAAAACATTCGTGAAAAGATTATATCCCTGGGTGGCGAGGTGCGTTTTAATTCAACTGTTACTGATATTGTGGTTTTAAATAACAGTCTCACCGCCGTTAAGGTTGGTGATGAGGTAATAAAAACCTCCGGTGTTATCCTTGCCATTGGTCACAGCGCAAGGGATACATTTGAGATGCTCTGCGCCCGAAAGGTACCCATGGAGCCCAAGCCCTTTTCCATGGGCGTCAGGATTGAGCACCTTCAAAGGGACATTGACATTGCCCAATACGGCGAGGCGGCGGAGCTGCTTCACCCGGCGGACTACAAGTTAAACTGCCGTTTTCCCCAGGGTGACAGCGCATATACCTTTTGTATGTGCCCCGGAGGGTATGTGGTGGCGGCAGCCAGTGAGGAGGGCAGAGTATGCACAAACGGCATGAGCCTGTCTGCCAGAGACGGGGAGAACGCAAATTCCGCGCTGCTTGTAACTTTAACGACGGATATGTTCCCGGACAAATCAATACTGGGCGGAATGAGGTGGCAGAGAAAGATTGAGGAGGACTGCTTTGCCGCCGGTGGGGGAAGCTACCGTGCGCCGGCGCAGCTTTCGGGGGATTTTCTTTCCGGCAGGGTAAGTGCCGGTCAGGGAAGGGTTACCCCCACGTATAAGCCAGGCGTTACATGGTGTGATTTAAACAGTGTCCTGCCCCGGGAGATTACGGATACACTGAAAAAGGCAATTCCGGAGCTTGGCAAAAAGCTTTCCGGCTTTGACAGTGCCGACGCCGTATTGACAGCTCCGGAGACAAGAAGTTCCTCACCTGTCAGAATACTAAGGGACGAAAATCTTATGTCATCGGTCAAAAACCTTTTCCCCTGCGGGGAGGGGGCAGGTTATGCCGGAGGCATAGTTTCGGCTGCGGTGGACGGAATACGCTGTGCCGAAGGGTATATAAAATCTATTGAAAGATAAACAAAAACGCTCAGGAAAATTTTCCTGAGCGTTTTTTATATGAGAATTTAAGTTTACTTAACCTCAATGTACTCCTTAATACCTGGGAATCTTGATATGTAGCTGACAGCGTCCTCATACTGGTTGGAGCTGAGAATAATCCTTACAGTATTGATTACGCAGCGGCGAAGCTCATTAATGCTCATCTCGCCTGAAGCGAGAGCATTTCTCAGATTCTCCTGATCCTCGGGCATACCGGGCATGGTAAGGTCGTTTTGAGCCTTAATGCAGCCTGCGGCGGTGCATACACCGGCGGTAGAGTTATTTGTGGTTGTCCAGTCGGTCATAATAACGCCAGCAAAGCCCCACTCGTCTCTGGCGGCTTTCGTGCAGATGTCGTAGCAGTTGGCGGCGTGAACGCCATTAATAAGGTTGTAGGAGGTCATAATGCTCATGGGCTGGCTTGTGGTAACAGCAATCTCAAAGCCCTTGAGATAAATTTCCCTGAGAGCGCGCTGGGAAATGACAGAGTCACAGCCCATACGGTTGTCCTCAAGGTTATTGCAGGCAAAATGTTTTATTGTGGTACCGCAGCCGGGAACGCTCTGAACGCCCCTCGTCATAGCGGCGGCAATAACGCCGGTAACAACAGGGTCCTCGGAGTAATACTCAAAGTTTCTGCCGCAAAGGGGATTTCTGTGAATATTCATACCGGGAGCAAGCCACAGCGTGGTCTCGAAAATATTCATTTCGCCGCCTATCATGGCGCCCACGTTCTCAATAAGCTTAGTGTTCCAGGTCTGAGCCAGCAGTGTGCCTACCGGAATGGCGGTGCAGTACTGGTGGACTGTGTAGCCGGGCTTTTCACGCTTCTCCGCAAGGAATCCGCCCTCAAAGCTTTCAAGGAAACTGGTCTTTACAACAGCGCCGTTATCCACGTTGTATTCTCTCTTAAGACGGAGACCGGCAGGACCGTCGGTAAGGACGATGCTTGCCACGTTGTGGCTGTCCTCCAAAGCGTGGGTGGTTTCAGCAGCCGCACCAGGTACAGTCTGAGCGGCGTTACCCAGAGCGCTGCCCTGTCCTCCTGCGGGGTCACCGGTAGCAAGGAGAATAAGCTCCTCGGCGGTCATGGAATTTACAATATCCTCAACCTCACCTGAGAAGGACTGAGGCAGGGTGGAGTACTCAACTGTTCTTGTGATAATGTCACTGGATTTAAATGTAACAACAGGGAGCTTTGCGGCTTCTGCCTGCCACTGGGCGGTTCTCTCGGAAACCATGGTCTCATCAGGCCAAATGAGCTCAAGCTCCTCCTTAAGAGGACAAATCTCCTGGCACTTTACCATGACTGCCTTTTCGTCAAGGTCAATGGAACCGCATATTACGGAGGTATTAAGGCTGTTTCCTACCCAAATACCGTATTTGCCGGGCTCCAGAACCCATGCGTTGTGCTTTTCGCAGTAGGAGGTAAGACCGTAGACCGGGAAGGTGATTTCCATAGTCTGACTTTCGCCGGGGGCTAAAAGGTCAGTCTTTGCGAAGGCACAGAGACGGCGGAATTCCTTTTTAAGCATACCCTGAGGGCAGGAAGCGTAGATCTGAACAATTTCCTTGCCGGAATATGCACAGCCGATATTTTTAACGGTTACCTTAACTGTAACTGCCGGATTTTCAGTGCCTGTACCGGAAATGGAAATGCCCTCTGCCGAAATATCAAAATCAGTGTAGCTGAGACCGAAGCCAAAGCTGTAACGAACTGGCACCTGGAAGGTGTCAAAGTATCTGTATCCGACGAAAATGCCGTCGTTATAGTCCTCTCTGAACAGGTTGCCGCTGAGATAGCTGAAGGTATCGGCACAGGGGTAATCCTCATAATTGTTTACCCATGTGTCAGTCAGCTTTCCGGAAGGAGTGATTTCTCCGGAGATAACCTGAGCCAGGGCGTTTCCGCCTTCCTGACCGCCCTGAACAAAGTAGATAATGCCCTTAATGTTAGGGAATTTATCGGTAAAGCTCAGGTCTACCGTGGAACCTGCGTTAATAATCAAAACTACATTTTTGTAGGCGGCGCAGACCTGACCGAGAATCTCAATCTCACCCTTGGAGAGCATATAATCGCCCTCGCCCTTGTCTCTGTCCTTGCCCTCGCCTGCGATACGGCGGACTACGTAAATGGCGGTATCGGCGCCGTCCTCACGGGCGCTTTCGTCAACTGCCGGTCCGTCGGGAGAGGTGAACTTTGTGGAGGAATAAATGTCAAAAAGCTTTGTAGTGTCCTTTTCCGCCGTTATTCTGGCGTAAAGCTCCTTTTTCCACTGCTCCTTGCCGTCGGCAAAATCACGGGCGTACTGAGCCAGCCACGCTTTACTTGTAATCACGTAGCCGCTGTTTAAAAGCCCCTCATAAATGCTGACGCTTGCTCTTTCGT
Source organism: uncultured Oscillospiraceae bacterium (assembly GCA_944385775.1). Taxonomy (GTDB): domain Bacteria; phylum Bacillota; class Clostridia; order Oscillospirales; family Oscillospiraceae; genus RUG626. Next base: position 5,055 of record CALWYM010000125.1, read on the forward strand.
TAACGTCGCCGGAGCCTGTGCCGCCCTTTACGGTGAATTCTGCGCCTGCACCGTAGAGACCCAGTTTGCTGCCACGGGGAATGGGAAGTACATTATCCTCGTTTTTCAGCAAGACAAATCCCTCTGCTGCGGCACGGCGTGCAAGAAGCCTGTTTTCAACTTCACGAACTGTTACTTCATTTGAAGTTGTGCCGGTAAGTGCGCGTTTGCGTAGTTTCATACATACCTCCAAATTAAATTAAATTTGGGCTTTTGGTCATAGACACATTATCCTATTTCTTTCCCCGTGAGTCAAGACCATATACAGGATATTATTAAAAATTTTTCCGTCAACAGCCCTGTTTGGCTGGAAAGTAACATTTTTTTGTCGCTTTTTGATTATAGCTGTTGAAATAAGGGAGATGGATATGTTATACTTTAAAAATCCCGGAGGAAACGGACAGGCAGGTACGGAAATGAGGAGGAGCATTATGGGTAAAAGTAATATCGCAAAGGAGCTTCGTGAGATTCTGGGTCAGCTTGAGGAAATTCAGGAGCACCTTGAGGACGTTTACGAGAGATGTGTTGACATAAGAGATGAAATCTCCGATGAGTTTGAGGACAGCAGCGATTATATTGACGCTGAAGAAATGTGTGAAAACCTTGCCGATGCCCTTGAGAAGATGGAGCTTATTATAAGCGACGTTGAAAGCTGCGCCGGGTGAGATTTTGATTGTGACTGCATTATTATAATTTGAGGCGTGTTCATGGAAAGAGATTCGACATTATACAGGACCTACGTGGAAATACTGAAGCGGGAGCTTGTGCCGGCAATGGGGTGTACGGAGCCTATTGCGGTGGCGTACTGCTCCGCCGTGGCAAGAAGCTACCTTGGAAGGCTTCCGGATAAAATTGAGGTAGAGGCCAGCGGAAATATTATAAAAAACGTAAAGAGCGTTGTGGTGCCTAATACGGGCGGAGCCAGGGGAATTGAGGCGGCAGCAGCCGTCGGTGCCCTTTGTGGCGATGAAAAGGCGCTGCTTGAGGTCATAAGCTCCATATCAGAGGAGGATAAAAGGCGGCTTCCCGATTATCTTCGGGATACGGAAATCACGGTTAAGGCAGCTGACGGAGGCTGTATCCTTGATATTACCGTCACGGCACGCAGCGGAGAGGAGTATGCCCGGGTCCGTATTGCAAAGGAGCATACAAATATAGTCCATGCCGAGGTAAACGGTCGTGTTATAACAGACCGGGAGGCAATAGACGAGGAAAGCTCCGAGGGACCGGACTACAATCTTTTGACTATTGAGGATATAGTGGATTTTGCAGATACCTGCGATTTAGCCGACGTTGAGGAGACAATTAGCCGTCAGATTGAGATGAACAGGGAAATTTCCAGGGAAGGTCTGGAAAAAGATTATGGAGCCAATATAGGAAAGGTTTTGTTAAATGCTTACGGCGACGATATACGTATCCGCGCCAGAGCGGCGGCGGCAGCCGGCTCCGATGCCAGAATGAACGGCTGTGAAAAACCGGTTGTTATAAATTCCGGCAGCGGAAACCAGGGAATAACAGCTTCGGTTCCCGTTATTGAGTACGCCGAATATCTGGGGGTGGACCGGGAAAGGCTTTACAGAGCGCTTCTTGTCTCAAACCTCGTTACTCTCCACGAGAAAGCCGGAATAGGCAGGCTTTCGGCATACTGCGGTGCGGTCAGCGCCGGAGCGGGAGCGGGGGCAGGCATTGCCTATCTCTATGGCGGAGGAGTGGAGGAGATTTCCCATACGGTGGTAAACGCTCTTGCCATTACCTCGGGAATTATATGCGACGGAGCGAAAGCTTCCTGTGCCGCAAAAATTTCAAGCGCGGTTGACGCCGGTATTCTGGGTTTTGAGATGTACCGTCAGGGTCAGCAGTTTTATGGCGGTGACGGCATTGTTGTAAAGGGCGTCGAGAATACCATAAGAAATGTGGGACGGCTTGGAAAGGTTGGCATGAAGGAAACAGATAAAGAGATAATTAAAATGATGACAGGTGAATAACCCCTTTGGCAGGGCTTGGAAAATGTTCCGAGCCCTGTAATTTTTGCGGTAAAGAAACGGAAAATAAAGGATTTGGTATACAATTTGCTTTGCTGTTTAGCTCACTGCTCTTGTGCGGTTTAACCGTTGAAATTGTGAACAAATTGTGATATGGTTATCAAGTAATATTAAATTTTCGTAAAGGCAGGGGAGATTATGAAGACTAAAGGTGTGAGTATGTCGGCTGACGCCATGCTTAAGGGTCCGGCGCTGAAGAGCGTTATTATTTTTGCATTGCCGATTATTCTAGGTAACGCGTTTCAGCAGTTTTACAGCATGGTAGACAGTATTGTCGTGGGAAAGTACGAAGGTGCCAATGCGCTGGCGGCGGTAGGTTCTGCTTCCACAGTGAGCAACTGTCTTGTAATGGCCTGCTCAGGTTTTACGGCGGGAGCCAGTGTGGTAGTGAGTCAGCTTTATGGTGCAGGTCAGTTTAAGGATATTAAGACCACCATATCCACAACGCTGATTTTCTCCATAACCCTTGCAGTGGCGGTGTCCATTATATTTGTACCGCTGGTGCCGGGTATTGCTGTTTTGACCCATGTGCCGGAGGACATTATGGACGGTGCCGTTACATATATGAGAATTTACGGCGCGGGACTTATTTTCCTTATGTTGTATAACTTTTTTGCGGCGGTGCTGAGAAGCTTGGGAGACTCTGTTACGCCACTTATTTTCCTTATTATTTCAAGTCTTTTAAACATTGTGGGAGATCTTTATTTTGTTATTGAGCTTAAAATGGGCGTTGCCGGCGTTGCCTGGGCAACTGTTCTCAGTCAGGCAGTCAGCGTTTTTCTCTGCATTATCCATGTATTTAGAAAGAGTGACTATTTCCGTTTCGGAAAAGGGGAGTTTACCTTCTCAAAACGTCTGTTCAGGTACGTTATGCGCCTGGGCATACCTTCCGCAGTACAAAGTACGGTGACTAATATGGGCTTTGTTTTCGTCCAGGGGCTTGTCAACAGGTTCAGTACAGTTAACATAGCGGCTTATACTGCCGCAATGAAAATGGAGGGGCTTTCAATGGTGCCCTTCGGCGGAGTCGCCCAGGCTTACGCGGTTTTTGCCGGGCAGAACATAGGCGCGGGAAATGTAGACAGAACAAAAAAAGGTCTGAAGCAGTGCCTTATTTTTATAAGTGCCATGGCTCTTACCTGTTCGGCGGTTATATATGTGGTAGGTCCGCTGCTTATAAGCCTGTTTGTGGACTCCGGGGAGACGGTTGTAATTGAGCGCGGTACGGCGTACCTGAGAGTTTATTGCCCGTTTCTAGTAGTCCACGGCGTTATGGCGATTTACGTCTCCATGCTCAGAGGCGTGGGAGACAGCTTCCATGCCATGCTTATTTCCCTCTCAGACCTTATGAGCCGAGTTTTGGCAGCATATGCACTGAGTCTGTGGGCAGGCTTTGATTTTATGGGCTGCGCTTATGCGGTGCCTATCGGATGGGCTGTTGCGTCGGTGCTGGCGCTTTACCGTTATCACAGCGGAAAGTGGATGGGAAAAGCCGTTACAGAGCAAGAAGCCTGATTTTTAACTAAATTATTAAAAACAGGGGGCTTTCAGTCTGAAAGCCCCCTGTTTTCACTTTTCAGAGCAGAGAGTGTAAAAACGTTTGAAAATCAAAAGCCCGTCAACAGTATCATTACGGCTGTGAGCACAGCACATTCTCTCCGGGTGAAACTGTACGGACAAAATCTTTTCTCCGCTTTTTTCAATGGCTTCGACTACGCCGTCAGAGGAGGTCAATATAACCTTAAAGCCTGGGGCAACACGGTCTACCGCCTGGTGGTGAGCGGAATTTGTAAAAAAGCTTTCGCCGAAAAGTTCGCAGAGCCAGCTGCCCTTTTCCGCCGAGGAGAGGTGAACCTTATCACCGTTTTCATATCTGTGAACGGCGTTTTTTTCACCTAAATCCTGTATCAGAGTCCCGCCGAAATATACGTTTAGAAGCTGATGACCCCGACATATGGCAAGAATCGGCTTGCCCGCCTTGTAAAATGTGTCCAGAAGCCTAAGCTGCGCTTCGTCGAGCTTGGGGTCAGTATTGACAGAGCCCTTGTTTTCCTCTCCGTACCGCTCAGGGCAAACATCAGCGCCCCCGGGAAGAAGAAGCCCTCCGCAGCTGTCAAAATCCTCCGGCATATCAAGGGAAGCCTCAGGCTGAAAGCCGGCTGCCAGAGAGGCGTCTATGTAATTTTTAACGTTTTCAGTAAGACCTGCAATGTGTATCCTCATAAATTCACCTCAAAACATTACTGAAGGGTATTTTATCACGTTAGGCTAAAAAAGACAATAGGCGGTGAAAACAAAAACGGTAAAGGAAAGAGGGTAAGCCTTGAAAAAGGGTACAGGGATAATTATAATGTAAAGTATAACGGAGTAATACATCAGAAGTGGAGGAAAAATATGTCTCACAAGATAAAGGAGCTTCTTGATAGCCTCAACAGTGTTTTGATAGGAAAGGAAGATGTTACGGACCTTGCGGTTACTGCGCTGCTTGCCGGTGGGCATCTTCTCATTGAGGATGTGCCCGGCGTGGGAAAGACGACTCTTGCATTGTCTCTTGCCGCCGCCACGGACCTTAGCTTCGGGCGCATACAGTTTACCCCGGACACGCTGCCCGGTGATGTGACGGGCTACGGCGCCATAAACATGAAAACGGGAGAAATACAGTTTAACAAGGGACCGGTGTTCAATAACATAATTCTTGCCGATGAGATTAACAGAACCTCCCCCAAAACTCAGGCCAGCCTTCTTGAGGTAATGGAGGAGGGGCAGGTAACGGCGGAGGGGCGCACAATGGCGGTACCGAGGCCGTTTATGGTAATCGCCACCGAAAATCCCATGGATTTTGTGGGCACATATAACCTGCCGGAAGCACAGCTTGACAGATTTATGATGCGACTTTCCGTAGGTTATCCCAGTGCAGAAAACGAAATAAATATGCTGCGGAGCAAGGAGAACAGGGAGACAAAGCTAAAGCCAGTACTGACAACGGAGGAGCTTTTGGAAGCGCAGGATATGGTCTCCCGGGTATGGGTAGAGGATACCGTAATGGACTATATAGTACGTATAGTCACCGCAACGAGAAATACTGAAAGCCTGACTCT
>CALWYM010000126.1 GCA_944385775.1 uncultured Oscillospiraceae bacterium
ATGTTCGCCGTATTTTCGGAAGTGGATCTGTAAAGTTTTCTGAAAAAATTGATTTGGTAGTCAAGCTTGAGCAGTGGAAAAAAGAGACAAGTTACGACAGAATGGGTACAAAGAATGAGACAATAGATATTCTCGGCGTGCAGATACCCCTTATTACCGTACCTGTCTCTCCCGGGCGAAATCTAGCCGTTATTCTGGAGGTTGCTGCTATGAATAACAGGCAAAAAAGACAGGGTTATGATTCCGCAAAGGAATTTTCAGACAGAGTTGATCATTATTTTGAAAAGTTAAGCCAGGCGTAAGGATAAACAGATGGATAGAATCAGCGAAGCAATAAGAGAATTTCAGACATTTTTTCCGGAGGGAAAATTTACATTAAACGACCAGATGAAAAACCACACAACGCTCAGAATAGGAGGAATTGTTCCAGCTTTTTTTGAGCCTGTGAGTGTTGAAGAACTTAAGATCATAATAAGTCTGATGAAAAAATATGGTTTGAGGTATTTGGTGGTCGGAAACGGGTCTAACCTTCTGTTTGCGGACGGCAAGGTTGATATTGTTGTTATAACTACAAGGAGAATAAACAGAACATCTGTTGAAGGTACAAAACTTTACGGAGAAGTAGGAGCAAGTCTTGCAAACTTGGCATATACGGCTTATGTAAATTCCTTGACCGGGCTTGAATTTGCGGCAGGCATACCGGGGACCCTTGGAGGAGGCGTTAGAATGAATGCTGGCGCTCATGGGTCTGAAATTAAAAATGTGGTCAAAAACGTAAGAGTCCTTACATCTGACTTGTCGGAGAAGGTGTTTACTAATAGCCAGTGTCTTTTTGAATACAGACACAGCCGCTTTTTTGATGGGGAAAATATAATCTTGTCTGCTGAGATGGAGCTAGAACAGGGAAACTCCGATGAAATAAAGGCTAAGATGGATAGTTTTGCCGCAAAAAGAAAAGAGACTCAGCCCCTTAATTTTCCATCGGCAGGAAGTACGTTTAAAAGACCCGAAAATGGATATGCCTCAGCCATGATTGATCAGGCAGGGCTAAAGGGGTACAGGGTCGGTGGAGCTCAGGTTTCGGAAAAACATGCCGGATTTTTGATCAATGCCGGCGGTGCCACGTTTAAAGATTTTGTTGAGCTTATGGGGCATGTACAGGATGAAGTGTACAAAAAATTTGGTGTGCTCCTTGAGCCGGAGGTAGAGATAATAGAGTGATTTGAGGAGGTGCGTTTATGGAAATACTCATAATTTCAGGTCTTTCCGGTGCAGGCAAGAGCAGAGTAGCCGCAGTGTTGGAGGATCTTAACTTTTACTGTGTAGATAATATGCCTGTGACGCTTATTCCTAAATTCGCGGAGCTTTGCGCTGTGACCCGAGGCAGATATGAGAGAGTTGCGCTTGTTACGGATGTTCGTAACAGGGAAGGGTTTGGCGAGCTTTTCAAAGCTCTTGATACGTTGATTGCCAACGGATTTGAGTATAAAATCCTGTATGTGGACGCCTCTGTTGACACTATTGTAAAACGGTATAAGGAAACGCGCCGCCGCCACCCCCTTGATACCGACGGAATAAGCCTTGAGCAGGCGGTGAATAAAGAAATAAAAATTCTTGAACCTGTACGAAACAGGGCGGATTATACTATTGATACAACAGGTCTTACACTGGGACGGCTTCAAAGAAAGCTGCAAGGAATGTTTGGAACTGTTGAGGAGGACAAGCTCCATATTACAGTTATGAGTTTCGGATACAAATACGGTCTTCCTATTGAGGGAGATATTGTCTTTGATGTAAGATTCCTTCCTAACCCGTTTTATGTGGCGGAGCTGTCCCAAAAAAGCGGGCTTGATGAGGATGTCGCCAAATATGTTTTCAGTAACGGTCAGGCAAAGGAATTTCTTGATAAGTTTGAATCGCTGCTTGAATATCTTCTTCCTAATTACAAAGAGGAGGGTAAACTTTCTTTGACTATATGTATAGGATGCACCGGAGGACGTCACAGGTCTGTGGCCATATCGGAGGTTTTGAGCAAGCATTTGATGCGAAACGGGTACTGGGTGGAGAGTATTCATAGGGATATTAACAAGGTCTAGGAGTTGAATTTATGTCTTTTTCATCAGATGTAAAGGGTGAGCTTTGCCGAATAGTTCCGTCAACGCAAGAAAGTTGTGTAGCGGAGGTCTTTGGAATACTCCTTTACTGCAATACATTTTCTCCTGACAAAATCAAGATTGTTACTGGATCAGAGGACGTTGTATCATTTTTGCCGAGGCTATTTAAAAAAACTTTTGAGGTTGACTTTGATTTGATTGAAAGCCACGGTCAAAACAGAAAAAATACCCTTGTGATTACAGATAAGGATAAGCTGAAAAAAATTCTTTCGGCATTTGATTATGATGAGACAAGTCTTGTGTCCCATCATATTAATTTTGCAGTGCTTGAGGAAGAAGGGACACGGGAAAGCTTTGTCCGAGGAGCATTTCTCGCAGGAGGAAGTGTTACGGATCCCAGCAAGAGGTATCATCTGGAATTTGTTACTGACCATTTTCATGTAGAGAGGCAGATGGCTGCTGTGCTTATTGATATGGGTTTTGAGCCAAAGAGCATATCTAGGGGAGGAAATTATATAACATATTTCAAGCTCAGTACCGCAATAGAGGATTTGCTTACAAAAATCGGTGCTCCTCTTGCTGCAATGAGCGTTATGAGTGCTAAAATAGACAAGAGTATGACGAATGTTATTAATCGTCAGGTAAACTGCGATACAGCGAATGTTTTGAAAACGGTTGTAGCCTCTGAAGAACAGCTTGAGGCAATTAAAATTATAAGAGAGCAGGGAGCGTTTGATACCTTGCCGGATAAGATTAAAGAGACGGCTATATTAAGAGAGGAGAATCCTGAATTGTCCCTTTCTGATTTGGGAAGAATATCCAATCCTCCTCAGACAAAATCGTGCCTTAACCACAGAATGAGAAAGCTAATTGAAATAGCGAAGGGATATAGCCGCTGATAAATTTGGAGAGGAAAATTTATGTCTTTTACCCATCTGCACGTTCACAGTGAATATAGCCTTTTGGACGGGGCTTGCAGAATAAAGGATTTAGTGACCCGTATTAAGGATATGGGGCAGTCAGCCTGTGCAATAACGGATCACGGCGTGATGTATGGAACCATTGCGTTTTATGAAGAGTGCAAAAAGCAGGGCATAAAACCGATAATTGGATGTGAGGTTTATGTGGCGCCCAGGACAAGGTTTGACAAGGAGCACGGTGTTGACAGTGAGCGTCACCACCTTATTTTGCTGTGCAAGGACGAGACAGGTTACAAAAATCTCTGCTATCTGGTGAGCATGGGATTTGTAGAGGGGTTTTATATGCGCCCGAGAGTGGATATGGAGCTTCTAAGTGCCCATCACGAGGGGCTTATTGCTTTATCAGCGTGTATTGAGGGCGAAATTCCAAAGCTTGTTCTGGAGGATCGATATGATGCGGCCAAGAGCAAAGCGTTTGAGATGCAGGAAATTTTTGGCGCAGGAAATTTTTATCTGGAAATTCAAAATCATGGTCTTGAGCAGGAGCGTATAGTTTCGGCGGCACTAATAAGAATGAGCAGGGAAACAGAAATTCCGCTCGTTTGCACAAACGACGCTCATTATGTCCGCCGTGAGGATTCATATACGCAGGATGTGCTGATGTGCATACAGACTGGAAAGACTCTTGACGATGAGGACAGAATGAAATTTTCAGGAACTGAGTTTTACCTTAAAACCGAGGCTGAAATGCGTACTCTTTTCCCGGAATGTCAGCAGGCTTTTGACAATACAAACAGGATTGCCGAGTGCTGTAACCTGGATTTTCAGTTTGGTCATTATCATCTTCCTGAATTTCAGCTTCCGGAAGGAGAGAAGGACGCAAAGTCTTACCTGGAGAAGCTTTGCCTGAAGGGTTTTGAGGAAAGATACGGAAAAAACGAAGAAGCAATGAAACAGCTTCACTATGAGCTTGACATGATAGAGCGCATGGGATTTACGGAATATTTCCTTATAGTGGAAGACTTTGTGGGATACGCAAAGAAAAACGGCATACCGGTAGGACCGGGACGAGGATCGGCTGCAGGGAGCGTAGTGAGCTATTGCCTGAATATTACTACGATCGACCCGCTTAAATACAGCCTGTACTTTGAGCGATTTTTAAATCCGGAGCGAGTTTCCATGCCTGATATAGACATGGATTTCTGCGAGCGCAGAAGAGGCGAGGTAGTTGACTATGTTAAAAGAAAGTATGGCGCCGATCGTGTCGCCCAGATAATAACTTTTAACACTCTTAAGGCTAAAAACGCGGTCCGAAGTGTGTCCAAGGTTCTGGGACTGTCGTTTCAAGAGGAAAACGAGCTGGCAAAGGCAATACCAGACAGACTTCCCGACGCAAGGAAGGTAACATTGTCAATTGCGCTGGAGTATTCAAAGCAGTTCAGGGACTTATACGATAATAATGAGCTGTATAAAAAAGTAATAGATACTGCTATGGCTATTGAGGATATGCCAAAGGACTCTGGTACCCATGCAGCAGGAATCGTAATTACAAAAAATCCGGTTTATACCTATGTACCTCTTGCTCTTTCAAAAAAGGACAATACCATAGAGTCTCAGTATGTGATGACCACGCTTGAGGAGCTTGGTCTTTTGAAGATGGACTTTTTGGGGCTTCGTAACCTGACCATTATAAGAGATACAGAGAACCTTATAAAAAAGATTGAGCCGGACTTTAACATTGACCATATTCCGGATGACGATAGTAAGGTCTTTGAAATGTTGTCAGCTGGAAAAACCAGCGGCGTTTTTCAGCTTGAATCAACAGGAATGACGAATCTTTGCACAAGTATTAAGGCTAAAAGCATTGAAGATATTGTTGCTGTTATTGCGCTTTACCGACCGGGTCCAATGAAAAGTATCCCAAGGTTTTTGGAGAATAACGCCCACCCTGAGAAGATAACTTATAAACATCCTATTCTTGAGCCTATTCTCAATGTGACTTACGGATGTATGATTTACCAGGAACAGGTTATAGAGACTTTCAGAAGAATTGCAGGCTATTCCCTAGGACAGGCTGACCTCATTCGGCGTGCTATGAGCAAGAAGCATCAGGACGAGATTGACCGTGAAAGAGAAACATTTATAAGGGGGGATCCGTCCAGAGGAATTTGCGGAGCCCTTGCAAACGGTGTTCCCGAGGATGTAGCCAACGAGTTGTATGATGAAATAACGGAGTTTGCCAACTACGCGTTTAATAAAGCGCATTCAGTAAGCTATGCAGTGGTGGCATACCAGACTGCATATTTAAAATGCCATTATCCAAGAGAGTATATGGCCTGCCTTATGAGCTCTGTTCTTGACCTTCCGGAAAAGGTAGCTGAATATACAGCAGAGTGTTTGACAATGGGCATACATTTGCTGCCTCCTGACATAAATGAATCTGAACGTAATTTTACTGTTTCAGGTAAGGACATAAGATACGGACTTGAAGCTGTGAAAAATATTGGCGGAAAGTTTATAGATATGGTTTCAAAGGAACGGAGGGAGGGAGGAGCTTTTACTTCTTTTGAGGATTTTTGCGAAAGAATGTACGGAGCTGACCTTAATAAAAGAGCCGCTGAAAGTCTTATAAAATGCGGAGCTTTTGATTCTCTTGGAGCTAACCGAAGGCAGCTTATGGAAAGCGTTGGAACTATTATGGACGCGATTGCTGACTCTCACAGAAAAAATATTGATGGTCAAATGAATCTTTTCGGAGGGTTTGGAGAAGATGATAAGCCAAAAAGTGCGATAAAGCTTCCGTCAGTTCCTGAATACAGCGCTCAGGAAAAAATGGCAATGGAGCGTGAGGTAACGGGGTTGTATCTTTCGGGTCATCCGATGGATGATCACCGTGAGGAGGCAAAACGTCTTGGCGCTGTGCTTATAGGTAGGATTGTATCAGAATTTAAGGATCCACCGGAAGTGCCTACTTTCAAGGACGATATGACGGTTACCCTTGCAGGAGTTATTACTGCGTTTAAGATGAAGACTACAAGAAATGGCAGTATGATGACATATGTTACCCTGGATGACGGAACAGGCAGTATTGAGCTTATTTGTTTTCAAAAGCTTCTTGATGAAAGCGGCGGATATATTAGAGAGGGAGCCCTT
>CALWYM010000127.1 GCA_944385775.1 uncultured Oscillospiraceae bacterium
GCGTCGTTTATGCCGTCGCCCACCATCGCTACCTTGCCGTACTGGGAAAGCTCACGGATAACGCTCTCCTTGCCGTCAGGCAGAACCCCGGCTATAACACGGTCAACTCCGGCTTCCCTTCCCACCGCCTCGGCGGTACGCTGATTGTCTCCGGTGAGCATGACGACCTGTATGCCCATATTCTGAAGCTCCTTAATTGCCCGGGGACTGTCTTCCTTAATCGTATCAGCAACGGCGATAATGCCCATAAGCTTATCTCCCCTGGCGAAAAACAGGGGTGTTTTTCCGTTGCCGGAAAGCTCCTCGGCAGTCTTCATAAGCTCCGGGGGGACCGTTGACTTTTGTGAGATAAACCTTAAATTTCCGCCGTAAAGGGTGTCGCCCTCAAGCTTTGCCGTAAGTCCGTTTCCGGGAACGGCTGAAAAATCGGTGACCTCGGAAACCGGCAGCTTAAGCTCCTGGGCTTTCAGGATAACCGCCTTTGCCAGCGGGTGCTCGCTTTTCGACTCAAGGCTGACTGCCATTGCGAGAAGCTCATTCTCACTTACTCCCTCCACAGGGATTACATCAGTAACCACAGGCTCGCCGTTTGTGATTGTGCCCGTTTTGTCAAGGGCAATAATCTGGGTCTTGCCCGCTTCCTCAAGACTTACGGCAGTCTTAAACAGTATTCCGTTTTTCGCGCCCATACCGTTACCCACCATAATGGCAACAGGCGTCGCAAGACCAAGAGCGCAGGGGCAGCTTATTACAAGAACTGAAATACCCCTTGCCAGGGCAAATCCGGTCTCACGACTCACAAGAAGCCAGACTATTGTGGTAACTATTGCCACGGCTATGACAGCGGGGACGAAAACGCCGGAAACCTTGTCGGCCACCTTTGCGATAGGTGCCTTTGTGGCAGCGGCGTCGCTTACCATCTTGATTATCTGGGAAAGGGTGGTATCCTCGCCGACCCTCGTAGCCTGGCACTTTATAAAGCCGGACTGGTTTACCGTGGCGGCAGAGACCCGGTCTCCCGGCTCCTTGTCAACAGGAATACTCTCTCCCGTAAGAGCAGATTCGTTTACGGCGGTGATACCCTCCAGAACCGTACCGTCCACAGGAATATTCTCCCCCGGACGGACAACAAATATGTCGCCCTTCTGGACCTGTTCTATGGGAACCTCTGTCTCCACGCCGTCAATGAGTATAACCGCCTTTTTCGGCGCAAGCTTCATAAGGCTTTTAAGGGCGTCGGTAGTCTTGCCCTTGCTCCGGGCCTCAAGCATTTTGCCTACGGTGATAAGAGCAAGTATCATGGCGGCGGACTCAAAGTAAAACTCGTGCATATAGGTCATTACGCCCTCGGCGTCGCCTCTGAGCTGAGCGTCACTGAGCATGAAAAGAGCGTAGGTGCTCCACAAAAAGCTCGCCCCGGAACCGAGAGCCACAAGAGTGTCCATATTGGGCGCTCTGTGAAGCAGCCCCTTAAAGCCGCTTATGAAAAATTTCTGGTTTATCACCATTACAATGGCGGTGAGCACAAGCTGAAGTATGCCTGTCGCCACCGGGTTTTCCTCAAAAAATTTCGGTACGGGCCAGCCCCACATCATGTGACCCATGGAAAAATACATGAGTACCGCAAGAAAACCAAGTGAGTAAATAAGCCTTGCCTTCAGTACAGGGGTTTCGTGGTCCTCAAGACTTTCCTCATCATAGTCAACGGAGGAAACTGTCTTTTCCCCACCCTTTCTTGAAGCGCCGTAGCCTGCGTCCGTAACCGCCTTTATAATCTCCGACTCGCTGGCCGTGCCCTCAACTCCCATGGAGTTCGTCAAAAGACTTACAGAGCAGCTCGTGACCCCCGGCAGAGACGACACAGCCTTCTCAACCCTCGCCGAGCAGGCCGCACAGCTCATTCCCGTTACATTATACTGTTCCATTTATATATACACCTCATTTCATCAGCTTCTGCAGGGTGGCAATCAAATCATCAACAGTTTCGTAGTTGCCTTCCCTTATGTCCTCCGTAACACAGCCTCTTATGTGACTCGTCATAAGCTCCCTGTTTACGGCGTTAAGCGCCGCGGTTACGGCTGACACCTGCCGCATTATATCAGTACAGTACGCGCTTTCCTCTACCATGCGCTTAAGCCCCCGTACCTGACCCTCAATACGGCTCAGCCTGTTTATAAGAGACCTGTACTCCGGTCCGCTCCTCTCCTTCTTCTTTCCACAGAGAGGACAGCTCTCCTTCTCCTCACAGCCGTCCATGGACTCACCTCCTGTTATATATACCCCCTGGGGGTATCTTTCCTTGTGGATATACTATATACCCCCTCCGGGTATTTGTCAAGGCTTTTTTTAAATTTTTTTATTATGCCTTTAAAGCATAGGCAGTTATTCTTCAAAGATATTTGCTATTTCAGGATTTTTATTATACAATACAGAAAGAAGGAGTCTGTTTTAACAGGAAATAAGGAGGAGAAGAAATGATTTACAAGGATTTTCAGGATATAAAGCTTTCCGCACTGGGCGTGGGGACAATGCGTCTGCCCGTCAAGGGAAGCGAAGCGGATATTGACGAGGCCGCGGTGGAGGAGATGTTCAGGTATGCCATAGAAAGGGGAATAAATTATTTTGACACCGCATGGGGCTACCATGACGGTCAGAGCGAGCTTGTCACCGGCAGGGCGCTTTCAAAATACCCCCGTGACAGTTTTTATCTTGCCACAAAATTCCCCGGCTATGACCTTTCCAATATGCCCAAGGTAAAGGAAATTTTTGAAAAGCAGCTGGAAAAGTGCGGCGTGGATTATTTTGACTTTTATCTTTTCCATAACGTGTGCGAGCTGAATATAGACCATTACCTTAACCCGTCCTACGGCATATACGATTATCTTATTGAGCAGAAGAAAAACGGAAGGATCCGCCATCTGGGCTTTTCCGCCCACGGAAGTTACAGCGTTATGAAACGGTTTCTTGAAGCCTACGGCAAGGATATGGAGTTCTGCCAGATCCAGCTCAACTGGATTGACTGGAATTTCCAGGACGCAAAGCGGAAGGTGGAGCTTCTTAACGAGCACAATATTCCAGTATGGGTAATGGAGCCTCTCCGGGGCGGCAAGCTTGCCTCACTGGCAAAGGAGGACGAGGCTGCCCTTAAATCTCTCCGCCCGGAGGAGGGTATTCCGGCGTGGGCGTTCCGTTTCCTTCAGACAGTGCCGGGCGTGACAATGATTCTCTCCGGCATGAGTAGTCTTGACCAGCTCAAGGACAACGTAAACACATTTAAGATAAGCGCTCCCTTAAACGAGACTGAGTGGAATACCCTTATGGAAATCGGTGACAGGATGGTTTCCAAGACAAGCGTACCGTGTACCGCCTGCCGCTACTGCACCACCCACTGCCCAATGGGACTTGACATTCCCGCCCTGCTGGAGCTTTACAATGAGCACAGCTTTACCGGCGGCGGCTTTATCGCTCCCATGGCTCTCCGCGCCATACCGGAAAACAAGCAGCCCTCAGCCTGTATCGGCTGCCGCAGCTGCGAAAAAGTCTGCCCCCAGCAGATTAAGGTCTCCCAGGTTATGGCGGACTTTGCTGCAAAGCTTAAATAAATATTTTATCCTTTCCCATGACATAAAAAAGCAGGGTATGAAATTCATACCCTGCTTTTTTAATATCTCACTGCTGGACTGTGCCGGTACCGGTATCGGCGCCTGTGCCCACACCGTCTCCGGTAGCAGGCGGCGTTACGGCGCTCTCACCGTCTCCGGTTTCCGGCGGCGTTACGGTACTCTCACCCTCGCCGGTTTCCGGCGGCGTCACGGTGCCCTCACCCTCGCCGGGCTTCTCCTCGCCCTCTTCGGTGGTTTCACCCTCCTCCGGCTTGGGCTCCTCCTCCTTTTTCACCGGTACAAGGACTACTCTGTCCTGAGTTCTGTACCTGCTCAGACCAAGGTCGTTGCTCTCGATAAGCTTTCCGTCCTTATCGTAAATGTTCTGGTAGTTACGGACAACGTAGCCGTCGTGACCGGCGGTCTTTACCTTTGTCTCACCCTCGGGAATGGATTCGTCCTCCTGCTCCACCACATTTCTCGGTATGGTCTCGATAACCTTATAGGTGAGCTTAGTGTAATTTTCATCAAGCTTTGTACCCCAGATTTCAACATAAAGGTTTTTATCCTCCACCTTTGCCACAATCTTTATGGGGTACTCGGTGTTGTTTTTGAATTTAAAGTCGATATTGCCCCAGTCAACGGTAGCGTCAAGACCCATTGGCAGGTATGCCACAGGATACATATGGTTACGCCTGTCGGTAATCTCAAGGTCGGCCATAAGGGCGCAGTAGTATATTGTGGAGGAGGTCTGGCAGATACCGCCGCCTATCTGGTCCACCGTCTCGCCGCCCACGTAGGCGCCTGCGGCCTTGTAGCCCTTTTCGGCGGTACGCTGACCCACGATACCGTTAAAGGAAAATTCCTCACCGGGCTCCAGCACCACGTTACAGGCCTCGGCTGAAAGGGTGACGTTTGTAATTCTGTTTGAGGAGCTGGTGCTGAGGGAGGTGGACTTTTCCGCAAGCTTATCCCTGAAAAGAAGCTGGCTTACAGTTTCCGCCGTCATCTCAGGCTCGGTAATTTTAAGCTCAATAACCATTTTCTCCCCGGTATTAAGCTTTTCATACTCCGCCTTGGCGGCCTCCAAATCAAAGCTTACGCCGGTAACGCCCTCCACCACCTGCTTTGTGGTCTTGTCGTAGTAAGCGTTGACAGGCTCCTTGCAGACCTCGTTATAAAGGGCGTCAAAGTCAAACTCGCCGTCACCGCCGTCTGTCTCCGTCATGTCCTGGGAGAACTGATCCGTCTCGAAGTGACCGCTGCCGTAGGTGTGGAAAATATCGTAAACATAATCGTAAATTCCCTGCTCGTCAACGGTATAGCTGGCGCCGCCCTTTACGATTGTTATGTCGGTGTCCGTAATGGTGCACTGGCGGCTTGCCGCCTCATAGCTTGCCTTCTCCGCCGCGTCGGAAATCATGGCGCGGACAGCTTCCTCGTCAAAGTCGCCCCCTGCCTCGGCGTCAAAGGTTGCCGCCGCCTCCACATTACCGCCCAGGCAGCGAAGAAATGTAAATATTCTGGAAAAGAAGCCGCCCTCCTTGCCGTAGTTTACCGCAAGGTTTGCAAGATAGTTCGCGTCAACGCCAAAGCCCACGTCAACGCTGTCAAGCTCAAGGTCAACGGCGTCCGTAAGCTTGACCGTTACCGTAACGGAACCCTTGCTGTCAAGGTCAAGGGAACTGTCAATGGCGCTGTACGCCTCGTTAAAAGTCATACCCCCTACGGGAACTCCCGCCGCAAGCACGTTGGGATATACTGTACTGATACCGGAAACGTAAAGCGCAAGCCCCGCCGCCCCTACTACAATAACTGCCGCCGCCGCGATGACGGCTATCACCCATTTTTTCATTTTTGGACGGGTTCCCGGATCTTTTTTCTGAATTCTTTTTCCTTTAGCCAATTTTTCAACCCTCTTTATCGTTACCCTGATATAAGGTTATTTTTAATGTCAGTTTTAAATAATATACTATTTACATTAAAATTTCAATAACAATTACATTACGATTCCGTCATAAAAAGTAACAAATTTAAAGTCATTTTCCGGGTCATATTCCGTTAAAGATTTCCATTTCCCCAGGTCGTTTCATAAACATGGAAAACTGGTACTCATCGTCCTCCCGCTCTTTCCAGGGGGAGACGATATTCATTCTCTGTTTTGTCTGAACGTCCAGTATCTCCCCTATGATAATATTTGAGAGCAGAAAACCTCTTGGGGTAAGGCTCCAGCGGTCGTTACTGTGGACCATAAGCCCCTGGGCGGCGTATTTTTCCATAAGCTCCTTCGCCATGTCAAGCTTCAGGGGGAAGATACTGTAATACTCCTGCTCGCTTATGCCCCGGGTAGTCCGAAGTCCCAGCATAAGGTACTCGCTTGCCCGCTCAAAATCCGATATATCGTCTGAAAAATAAATGACGCTGAGTCCGTTCATAATATTCTCCGTATAGACCTTCAAATCGCTTATGCAGCTAAAACGTCTGCCGGCGATAAAGGAATGGGCTGCGGCGCCAAAGCCCAGATACTCCCGGTCGAGCCAGTATTTAAGGTTATGCTTTGATTCAAAGCCGCGACGGGCAAAGTTTGAAATTTCATACTGCTTATAGCCGTTTCGCTCAAGGGCGTCCACGGTATAAAGGTACATATCGGCCTGGGTATCGTCGTCCGGTATAAACGGCGAGTCCTTAAAGGGGTAAAGGGCTGTGCCCTCCTCGATTTTAAGACCGTAGCAGGAGAAGTGGTCAGGCTTCAGGGCGACAGAGCGCATAAGGGTATCCGCCCACGCCTCCCTTGTCTGGGAGGGAAGCCCGTAAATCAAATCAAGACTGACGTTTTCAAAGCCTGCCCGCCGTGCGTCGGCGACGCTCTGCTCCACCTGAGCAAAATTGTGCAGCCTTCCTATGCTTTTCAAAAGCCCGTCGTCAGCGCATTGGGCTCCGATGGAAAGCCGGTTGAACCCGGCCTTTTTAAGCTTCAGAAGGTCTTTATATGTAATGCTGTCCGGGTTTGCCTCCAATGTGACCTCACTGTCAATGAGCACCCTGCCGTATTTTTTCAGCGCGTCGAAAATCTCAATAAGCCTGTCGGCGCCGTAGTAGCTCGGCGTGCCGCCGCCAAAGTAAACCGTATCTATAATATATCCCTGGAGCTGGGAGGACGCCTCCTTAATATGGCGGATAACCGCCTTCTGGTAGTCCGGCATTCTGTCCTCGCAGCCCACAAGAGAATAGAAATCACAGTAAGCGCATTTCCCCGCGCAAAATGGGATATGAATATATATTCCAAGCCTTTTTGAGCTGTCCATAGGTTCCTCCGTCCTATTACGTCATATTTCGATAGAAATATTCTAACACAATTCGCCCTTTTTTCAAGTATCCCCTTATTCCATATTGAAGAAATCCATGGTATAATGATTTCAGGCTGTCGCTTCCCTCTGAAAAGCGCCGCCTCATACAATACTCCGAAAGGAAGCTTTTGATGAAGAAAATAATGCTGGTATTCGGTACAAGACCGGAAGCCATTAAAATGTGCCCTCTTGTGAAGGAGCTTAAAAGCAGGAAAAACGTGTCAATTACCGTATGCGTCACCGGTCAGCACAGGGAAATGCTAAAGCAGGTGCTGGACACCTTCGGCGTGACGCCGGACTATGACCTGGCCATTATGCAGTCCGGTCAGACGCTTTTTGACGTGACGGAAAAGGTTATGGAGGGCATTAAAAAAGTTGCGGGGGAGGTAAAGCCCGACGTAGTGCTGGTCCACGGGGACACATCCACCACCTTTGCCGCGGCCCTTGCCTGCTTCTATATGAATATCCCCGTAGGTCACGTGGAGGCGGGGCTCAGGACGTACGACGTCCACTCACCGTACCCGGAGGCGTTTAACCGCCAGGCGGTAGGCGCCATAGCGGACTACAATTTCGCCCCCACCCCCCTTTCAAGGGACAACCTGCTCAGAGAGGGCAAAAAGCCTGAGAGCATTTTTGTCACCGGCAATACGGCCATTGACGCACTGAGCACAACGGTTGTCCGGGACTTTGACCACCCGGCTCTTGAATGGGCAAAGGGCAGCCGTCTCGTTATCCTTACGGCTCACCGCAGGGAAAACTGGGGCGACCCGCTTTACAGCATTTTCCGGGGTATCCGCCGGGTGGTGGAGGAATTTCCCGACGTAAAGGTCCTTTACCCAATCCACCTAAACCCCCTGGTGCGCAAGGCCGCGGAGGATACCCTTTCCGGCTGCGACAGGATTCGGCTTACAGACCCTATTGACACAATGATTTTCCACAACATTCTCGCCAGGTCATATATGATTCTCACAGACTCCGGCGGAATACAGGAGGAGGCGCCCAGTTTGGGAAAGCCCGTTCTTGTGCTCCGTGACGTTACAGAGCGTCCCGAGGGCGTTGCCGCCGGCACGCTAAAGGTCATCGGCACAAAGGAAGAGAATATTTACCGCGAGTTTAAGCGGCTTTTGACCGACGAAAAGGAGTACGACGCCATGAGTCAGGCAAAAAACCCCTACGGCGACGGTCTGGCGTCAAAGCGCATTGCGGACGTGCTCATTTACGGAAAGATGATGAACTGAAAAAGATATACCCGACGGGAAAATTCCCGCCGGGTATTTTTATTTTCCGTTTTTACTTAAAAATCCCGTTCCAAAACGATTATATCCCTTTGTGAAAAGACAAACCCGCGGCTTTCAAGAGGCTTTGTAAGCCTTTCCCGACCTGATGGCACTGGGGCGAAAAGCTTCGGCAGTCCGCTTTTCTGAAACTCACTTACGGCAAAATCGGCGCACAGCTCAATGTCGCCGGTCATGGCAGGGATATAAAGCCCACGCTCCGGCAGAAAACGGCTGCCCAGTATAACGGCGCTGTCGCCGTGTCTCCACAGGCTTTGCTTTTTTACAAGATACTCGTCCATTTTTTCTCCGAACCTGTTAAAGGTGCGGTTCATGGAAAAATATCCGCCGTATTCCTCCGCCATGGCGGAAAGAAGCTCTTTTGCCTGCTCAGTATCGGTTACACGCTCAAAGCCGAAATCCCTCTCCGCCCCAGAGCCCTTTTCGCGCTCCAAAACTCCCTCACGGCTGCGATAGTCGATTTTCAGCCCGTTGCGCTCACCAAGAGTACGGGAGGCGTAGTTTTTCTCCCCGGTGTACATTCCCACATGGGTGACGCCGTGGATTTCGCAAAGCTCCATAAACCGCTTCCATATGGCGGTGCCGCAGCCCTTTTTCTGGTGCTCCGGGTCAACACGGAGACACTCAAGCCACGCTGAGCCGTCAGGCTGAAGCGAAAAATGGGCAAAGCCCCGTACCTCTCCGTCCTCCTCAGCCACTACAAGCTCGCCGTACCTGTCGTCAAGAAATTCCTCACGGCAGTCATATAAATAAAGGTTACCCGGCGTAGTCCTCTTTTCTATCTCCCTAAGGCGGGGTATGTCCTCCGCCCTCCCTTTCCTTGTTTTAATACCCATAGTTTTCCAATTTCCTTTCACACTGTGTTTTTTAAGATTCTCTACCCCTGACTATTTTACGTTTTGACAAAGGAAAGTTCAAGAGAAACCTTTGCAGGCACTTTATTTTTTGCGATGTGTTTGATATACTGTTTTATTATATGCCTTGTTGAAAGGAGGGCTTTTATGGCGGTACGGATTCTTCACGCCGCTGACTTTCATCTGGATTCGCCATTTCACGCTCTGAGCGAGGAAAAGAGCGCAGGCCGCCGTCAGGAGTGCCGTGACCTCCTTATGAAGATAGCCGCACTGGCGAAGCAGGAAAAAAGCGATGTAATTTTACTCTCCGGTGACCTTTTTGACAGCCAGACGAGCTACTGGGAAAGCCAGGAAATGCTGAAAAAGATGCTTTCGGAAATAGACGGGAGGGTTTTTATTTCCCCCGGCAACCATGACTATTACTCCTCCCGTTCGCCCTACGCCTATATGGACCCGGGGGAAAATGTCCACATATTCACGTCACCAACGCCGAAAAGCGTGGAAATACCGGAATTAAACTGCCGTATCTGGGGCAGCGGCTTTAACTATCCCGTATGCGACAGTGTACTGGAAAACTTT
>CALWYM010000128.1 GCA_944385775.1 uncultured Oscillospiraceae bacterium
CTCCACTGCAGCCTTTGCCTTTATTCTGGCATTAGCCTCAAATGTATCTCCATCTTCCACCGCTTCAAAATGGCAGCCTGCCTCGCTCTGGCTGATAACCTCTATGCCTGTTCCGTCAAGAATTTCCCTGACTTCCCTAAGCTTATCCTTATTATTCGATGCAAGAACAATTTTCACTTTAACAAAGCCTCCACAAATTCCTGGGAATTAAACGGAATCAAATCGTCCGCCTTTTCTCCAACTCCTACATACTTAACAGGAACGCCAAGCTTCTCATTTATAGAGAATACTATACCACCTTTAGCTGTCCCGTCAAGCTTTGTCAAAACAATTCCTGTTATGTCGGCAGATTTTTTAAATTCCTCTGCCTGCATAAGCCCGTTTTGACCGGTTGTAGCGTCAAGAACAAGCAATGTCTCTCTGTCTGCTCCTGGAAGTTCACGATCGATTATTCTGCTTATTTTATTAAGCTCATTCATAAGGTTTGACTTATTGTGAAGTCTGCCGGCAGTATCTACGATAACAATATCAGTTCCCCTAGCCTTTGCCGCAGAAATTGCGTCAAAAACAACGCTTGCGGGATCAGACCCCTCCTCATGACGCACAAAATCCGCTCCGGATCTGTCTGCCCAGATTTTAAGCTGTTCGGCAGCGGCAGCTCTGAAGGTATCTCCGGCAGCCAAAAGGACTTTTTTACCATCACCGACAAGCGATGTGGCAAGCTTTCCTATGGTTGTGGTTTTGCCCACGCCGTTGACTCCGACCATGAGTATGACCGAGGGCTTTGTATTAAGCTTTAACTGCTCCCCACTGGGAAGCTTTCCGGCGAGAATCTCAGCCATTGCCTGTCTGACGTCCTCAGAACCTCTCAATCCGCCGCGCTTAACTCTGTCCCGCAGCTCCTCCACAGCGTCCATTGCCGTTTCCGCACCAACATCACTCATTATGAGAAGTTCCTCAAGCTCGTCAAAAAACTCCTCGTTCTCACCGGTAAATGTGGCAATCACGCCGTTTAGCTTTGCGGTCATATCACTTTTCGTCTTAGTTAATCCCTGCTTTATTTTATCAAAAAAACCCATAAATTTATTCCTTACCTATAGTTTTCTCGGCTTCTTCCAAATCCATCATAAGGACCTTGGAAACACCTTTTTCCTGCATTGTTACACCAAAAAGCACATCTGCTTCTTCCATGGTTCCCCTTCTGTGAGTAATAACTAAAAACTGAGTTTTTCCCGTAAGACGACGCATATACTTTGAAGTTTTTACAACGTTTACCTCATCAAGAGCGGCCTCAATTTCATCCATAATAACAAATGGAGTAGGTCTTACTTTCAGAATAGCATAATAAAGAGCAATAGCTACAAAAGCTTTTTCTCCGCCAGAAAGCAGCGTAATAGTTTTAAGGCTTTTACCAGGCGGCTGAACTCTTATATCAATACCGCAGTTTAATACGTCGCTTGTATCTTCCAGCTCAAGCTCGCACTTTCCGCCGCCAAAAAGGTCACTGAAAGTTTTCTTAAAGCTGACATTTATCTCATCAAATTTTGTTATAAAAATATCTCTCATTTGAGATGTAATATCTTTAATTATGTCAAGAAGTTCCCTTCGACTTTGCTCAATATCATTTCTCTGGTCGGTAAGAAATGTATATCTGGTATTTACTCTTTCAAATTCCTCAATGGCACCAAGATTCGGCGTTCCAAGTGCAGATATTTTCTGATGAAGCTCATTAACCCGTCTTTTTGCCTGAGAAATACTCTCCAGCTCAACCTTTTGCTGCATTGCGGTTGTACGTGTAAGTCCGTATGTATCCCACAGCTTGTCACTTATGAGCTTTTCATCTTTTTGAGACATCTGCTGCTTTTGGACTATTCTCTCGCAGTTTCTGTCAAGGTCACGAATACGCTCATTTTTTTGTGTAATAAGCTTATCTGTCCTATCTCTTTGGGCTTCCATCTGAAGACGGCACTCAGTAACTGAGGTTAAATGAATCCGCAAGTTTGCAATACTCTTTTTTTTTTCTTTATTGGAATATTCCTGGTTTTCAATATCGCTGACAGCTTGTCTTGTACTCTCGTGCAAAGAGGCAAGCGCAGCCTTTTGCTTTTCGCGGCTTCCAGTTATCTCGCGACGGAGCAAATCGAGATCATTTACAGCGCTGTTTTCGGCGTTTTTTTCAGCGTCCAAGCTAGCAGCCTTAGCTTTTAGACTGGATTCTTCTCGCAAAAGTTCCGATTTTTCCCCTAAAGCAGCTGTCAATGCGTCGTTTTCCTCAGCCATTAGCTGCCTGAGTCTGTCACCCTCAGAAGTTAGAATTTTAATTTTCTCGTTAATCCGACCACATTCTTCATCTAACTCTTCATTTTTAGATTTGAAGTTTTCTCTGTCGTTTTTAAGGTTTTTTATATGTTCCTCAATGGATTCAAGTACAAGATTATAGTGCTGAATCTCCGCCTGAACCTTTACTGTTTCTTCTCCCAGCTCCTTAAGCTGTCGGCTTTGCAAATCGACCTCATACTCCGCCTGGTTTGTCTCTCTTTTAAGTTTATCCAAAACTTTCATTGATTCGCCCAGGGAAGCCTGTAGTTTGTTTTCCTCCTCTTTGAGCGAACTGACTTCATTAGCCCTTGATATTATACCCACATTTTTGGAAACGCTTCCACCGGTCATGCTTCCGCCGGCGTTTATAACCTGACCATCAAGGGTTACTATTCTGAATTTATGCCCGTTTTTTCTTGCAATTCTTATGGCAGAATCCATTGTGTCAACAATGGCAGTTCTGCCCAGTATATTAAGATAAATATTCTTGTATTTGCTGTCAAAACTTACAAGGTCAAAAGCAATTCCCTCAAAACCCTGCTCATATTTAAGGGTTGGATTATCAAGCTTTACACCGTGAATTACATTCATGGGTAAAAATGTTACCCTGCCTGCATCAAGGCGCTTTAAAATACTGATAGCATTTTTTCCGTCATCTTCCGTTGAAACAATGACGTTCTGCATGGCTGCACCCATAGCGGTTTCTATTGCAAGGGCGTATTTATCATCTGTCTTAAGAAGGTCTCCCGCCGGACCGTGTATTCCGTGGACCGCTCCGCGACCAGCCTGCCGCATAATCGCCTTAACTGCCCTGGAATAACCTTCATACTCACGCTCCATATCAACAAGCATTTGCCTGCGCGAACGGACCGTATTGTAGCTTACCTGAAGCTCGCTTCTTTTATCAGATTCCGCTTCCAGCTTCTTTTTTCTGTCTTCCAGGCGCATACGATAACCGGCAAGGGCGTTTTGAAAACCTATTGATCTTTCATTTTTTTCTTTTAAAACTGATTTGAGCTCCTCAATATTTTTTTTGTATTGTTCCGCCTTATCTGTTTCATCTTGTATAAGGGACAATGTCCCCTGCTCTCTGTCATCGGTCTCCTGCATATAAGCGGCAAGGGAGCTTAGACGGTTCTTGGCGTCAGAAATATCCTTAGTATTTGATTCATTTAATGAAGCAAGCTCAGATATTTTCTGTCTGCTAGTGTTTTCCCTATCTTCAATTTGTGCAGTTTTTACTGCAAGATCTGAAAGCTGCTTTTCAATTTCCTGACGTTCCTTACTAATACCTTCTATTTTATTTTTTCTTTCTAGAATTTGACTCATAATGCCGGAGCTTTGCCCATCCTGAAGATTAATTTCATCATTAATGCGGCGAATGTTCTCCTCATTATGTCCAAGCTGAGTCTTTAAAACGGCTATACTGCTTTGAAGTCGGGATACAGTCTCCTCTTTCCCGGAAATATTACCCCTTATGTTCTCCGCTTCAATGTCACAGCTGTGAAGCTTCTCTGTCAGTTCATCACGCTGTTTGTTCAGATTATCAAGCTCACTGGCTGCTCTTTCTAACTCTCCCTGGGCAGCAATACTGTCCTGTTCAAAGCTTTTAAGCTCCTCTCCGATTCTCTCCAAATCAGAAAGCCAAAGGGAAACCTCCAGACCCTTAAGCTCGTCTCTGTAAATCAGATACTGCTTTGCCACCTTACTTTGTTTACGAAGAGGCTCAACCTGAAGCTCAAGCTCTGAAATTTTATCATTAACCCTGAGAAGGTCGTCCTCCGCGTACTGAAGCTTTCTCTCGGATTCTTCCTTCCTATAACGATACCGTGAAATTCCGGCAGCTTCCTCAAATATTTCTCTGCGATCTGTGCTCTTCGCTGAAAGAATTGAGTCAATCTTTCCCTGTCCAATTATACTGTATCCATCTCTTCCAAGACCAGTATCCATAAAAAGCTCGTTAACATCACGGAGGCGAACGGAATTTTTATTAATAATATACTCGCTTTCACCTGAACGGTAATACCGGCGTGTTACCTCAACCTCGTCGGCATCTATGCTAAGGGCTCTGTCTTCATTATCAAGAACTAGGGTAACCTCAGCAAAGCCCACCTGACCACGTTTTTCGGTTCCACCGAAAATAACGTCTTCCATTTTGCCGCCTCTCAGGGCTTTGGTGGATTGCTCGCCCATAACCCATTGGAGCGCATCGGCAATATTTGATTTTCCGCTGCCGTTTGGTCCCACAATAGCCGTTATAGGTTTCGTAAAGTTCAGCCTTGTCCTCTCCGGAAAAGACTTAAACCCCTTAAGCTCCAATGCCTTTAAATACAAAAAACAACCCCCATACATAATGCGGTACTTTAAAATTATACTTAACCTATTAAGTATAACTGTTTTCTCCCCTTTTTTCAATAATATTTTATGAACATTTTCCTAAAAGCAATTTTTAGAACCTAATCCGCCCATTTTTGTGCATTATATAAAAACCGTAGACGGTTTTTATACAGGCAAACCGTCTACGGTTAAAATTTATTCACCGACAATCTTCAGGTAGGTTTCCGCTGTCAGCTTATATGCTATTATATAGCATACAGAAAACAGGGCGAACGTAAAGATTTCTGATTTAATAAATAAGTGGAAATTATATATATCCGTAAGCTGAAGTAGTTTCCAAATAAGAGGGGAAGCAAATATAAGATGAATTCCTGCCACTATCAAAGGTGCCAAAAATACAGTTAGAATCTGACTGTTTACGTTTTTCCTAACAAGCGTCTTTGTCATTCCAACCTTTTCCATAATTGAAATACGTTCCTTGTCCTCGTATCCCTCAGTAAGGTGCTTGTAGTAAAGTATCAGGACCGCTGAACTAAGAAATACAAGGCTCAGCATGACACCCAGAAATAAAAGCCCTCCAAAAACAACATATGCGTCCTTAATTTGCTCTCTGCTGGAGTACCCGGAAGAAGAGTATCCTCTTTCTCCGAAATAGGCAGTAAGTGCATCGTACTGATCATAGTGGGCAGCTATAACAGTATCATCATCCCCGTCAAAATTACATGAGTACGTCCAGCAGTATTCGCAATTTTCGCCCATTAACCCATCAATGGATTGAAGCTCATCAAGATTGCTTAAAATAACAGTAATATGCGAATCTGTCCCACTGTTGTTCATTCCGATTTCTTCATACTTAGGCGGGTTTCCCGGTATCGAAAAAGTAAATCCCATAATTGTTACTGTACTGTACGGATATTCGTTACTCGGCTGTGTAACCAGCGCTTCCCCCGGATTTAAGTATATTTTTTCTCCTGTAAGTCTAGAATAATCCGCTGCACTTATAAATCTTACAGCTCTATAATCTTCATACTGAGCGTTTTCACGAATAAAGCAGTCATCACGCTGTACAAGGTTTGTATAAACATGGACATACTCAGTTTCTTCCTTTGGTTTAAGCCCATATTCCTTGAAAATACCGTAATAATTTTCTTTAATGCTGTCGCCTGCTCCTCCCAAAACCTCGTCAAGGTTATCGAAGCGTACCTCGATGCTACTGTCGTATGGTCCAATCAAATCCCTAATACTGGCATACATGCTTATAGTGCCTGCCATTGTAACAAGTACCATGGTAGAAAGAATACATATGCTGGCAAGTCCTGCGCCGTTTCTCTTCATTCTAAAGGTCATGGACGAAACAGAAATAAAATGGTTCTTTTTGTAGTAGTATTTTTTACGTTTTTGTAGCCATTTGCAGAGAGTAACCGAGCCGACAGTAAAAAGGCAATAGGTTGCAGCAATTACCATAATTACCGCAATAACAAAGGTTGACAGCGCGTCAACAGGATTTTTAATGGTTGCTGCCATGTAATATGAAACAGCCGGCAATACAAACCCTAAAAGAGCGATAAGTCTGTTTCCCTTTGGTGGCTTTTCTCCCTCACTTTCAGATTTCATCATATCAAGCGGATTTTTACGAGATACCTGAAATAACGCCTTAAGAAGTAGCAAAATATAAATTGTTCCGTAAACGGTTAAAGTGAGGAAAAAAGGTCCGGAATAGAAACGTAGAGTATAGTCAATATCTTCTCTGATAATGTTCATTATCTCCACTTCGCAAAGCTTTGATATAGCAATACCAAAGACAAGACCAAGTGTCACACTGGCAAAACCCAGGATAACGCTTTCCCAAAAACTGATTTTAGCTATTCCCCATTTGTCCATACCCAAGACGTTATATAATCCGTATTCCTTTAGCCTTCTTTTTGTAAGAAAAGAGCTTGTATATGACAAAAACACAAGGGAAAACGCTGCCATAACAAATACACCGAAGGAGAGTGTAGCTGTCAATACGCCCGAACCCCTTAGTTCCATTACAGGTTCACAGTTGATAAGATAGTTTAATACGTAAAATATAGATACCATACCCACGCCGGTAAGTATATAGGGATAGCATAGTTTTCTGTTCTTATGAATTCCGCCGACGGCGAATCTTAAATAAAGTGACCCCATTAAACCTCGCCTCCTGACTGTAAAACAGTAAGAGTATTGGAAATCTTCGTGTAAAACTGCTGATTGGAGCTGTCACCACGGTAAATTTCATGGTACACCGTACCGTCCTTTATAAACAGAACTCTTCCTGCGCTGGAAGCAGCTTTTACTGAATGGGTCACCATAAGGATTGTCTGTCCCGTCCTGTTAATTATGGTAAAAAGCTCCAAAAGCTCGTCGGTGTTTCGTGAATCCAGAGCTCCCGTAGGTTCATCAGCTAAAATAATTTTCGGGTCTGTAATCAAGGCTCTGCACACAGCAACTCTTTGCTTTTGTCCTCCTGAAATTTCATAGGGATACTTTTTCAAAATAGCCCCAATACCAAGAGCTTTTGCCAGAGGATTAATTTTAAGGCTCATTTCCTCGTAACTTTTTCCACCAAGAACAAGTGGCAGATAAATATTATCCTCTACTGAAAAGGTATCAAGAAGATTAAACTCCTGAAATACAAATCCAAGATTCTCTCGTCTGTAATCGGCTGCCTTGTTCTCTGGGAGTGTTGAAAAATCAACACCATCAAGTACCACATTTCCCCCGGTAGGTTTATCAAGGGACGCCAAAATATTGAGAAGGGTAGTTTTACCGGAGCCGGATTCTCCCATTATAGCTACAAATTCTCCGGTCTCAACGGTAAAATTTACATCTTTCAAAGCTTCAACCTTACTATCTCCAAAACGGGACGTGTATGTTTTTTTCAGATGCGTAACTGTAAGCAAACTCATGCTAAGTCCTCCTGTAATTGTTTACAGGCTAATTGTAACTTTTTAATTCAAGTATTTCCCTCGATTTTTCTAACAGTTTCTATATCAGAACTAACAGTTTTGTCACATTTCCCTTTTTAAATTTATTTTAACAGTAGTCCCCTGACCCAACCGGGAGCTAACAGAAATTCTGTGCCCCAGGTTTGTGCAAATACGTTTACAGAGATACAATCCTAGACCTGTTGAAGCCTTATCCTTACGTCCTGTTTCTCCTGTATAACCCTTCTGGAATATTCTTGGAATATTATCCTGGGAAATGCCAATTCCTGTATCGGATATGCATAAATCGTCGCCGTCCATATAAATTGAGACCTTGCCTTCCCTTGTATATTTCAGACTGTTTGATAGTACCTGCTCCACCACAAACCTAAGCCATTTTTCATCACTTATAACCGTTCTTTTTATCCCCTCATATTCAAGTTTAAGCCCTGAAAGAATAAATTGGCTTGCGAATTTTCTGAGTGCGCTCTTAACAACCTGATCCACGTTAACTTCCGTAAACACATAGTCCGTGTGATCCGAGCCGAGACGGAGATAAGTGAGGACCATCTCCACATATTGTTCAATTTTAAAAAGCTCATCGCGAAGTTTACGGCTTTCCTCAGTGTCATCATTTTCTAGAATTAATCTCATTGTGGAAATCGGAATTTTTATCTGGTGAACCCATGTGGTATAGTAATCAGTCATATCCCGCAAGTTTTCCTCGTGTTCTCCAGTTATCTGTCGTTCACGCTCCAACAGTTTATTGATTATTTTCAGATAATCCTCGGAAGACCCACTATGCATAACGGATATTTCATCGCTTAAACTGTCCGGAAGTGCCTCAAGCCTTTTTAATATTCTGCGCACTCTCAGTCTCTTTGCGTACTGCAACGCAAAGGCAATTATAAGAATTGCAAAACATAAAGCCGACGGATATATGACTGCTTTTAGAGGTAGGTGATATAGATAAAATGTTAAAAGGAATACGGCTGCACACCCAACAAAAAGCAATATTTCAAACCGTTTTTCTTTTAGAAATTTCATCATGCTATCACCCAATTTTGTAGCCCACCCCGAATTTTGTTTCAATAAACGCTGATAAGCCGGCTTTTTCCAGTTTTCTGCGAAGTCGTCCGATATTTACGGTAAGGGCATTGTCGTCAACAAATTCATCTGTTTGCCAGAGTTTCTCCATTAGCTTTTCACGACTTACGGTTTTCCCCTTATTTTTCATAAGTACAGATAGAATCCTAAGTTCATTTTTGCTAAGCTCAATTTCCGTTCCGTTATAGTAAAGTGTTCCGTCATCAATATTAAGAATTGCGCCGCGGTGCTCAAAAGTATTAATAGGCGCGGAAAAATTATAGGTTCTGCGTAATAACGCCTGCACTTTTGCCACCAGCACATCGCTGTCAAAAGGCTTTGTAATATAGTCGTCGCCTCCCATATTCATAGCCATGACTATATTGAGATTATCCGAGGCAGATGAAATAAATATAATTGGTACGTTTGAAACCTTTCGTATTTCGCCACACCAATAGTACCCATTTTTATATGGAAGAGAAACATCCATTAAAATTAATTGAGGTGAGACCCGAAAAAATTCGGAAAGGATATCACTGAAATTGCTGGAAATAACCCCTTCCATTTCCCATTTTTCCATTATATCACTTATAAGTGAAGCCAGGTTTCTGTCATCTTCCACTATAAATATTTTATACATACATCTGAACCTCCAAAAAAGTGGGAGAGCAAAATTACTCTCCCACTTTAGGCTTACTTTATAACAGCCTTATTATAACTCTTTTTTCCTCTCCTTAAAAGGACTCCATCACGAAGCTGTTCCTCAGTAAATGTCGCAGCAATATCAGAAACCTTTTCTTCATTGGCAGTTACGCCACCCTGCTGGACATTTCTCCTGGCTTCGCTCTTTGTAGCACTGAGACCCGTCTTTACAAGTAAAGTCAGAATATCAATGACGCCATCAGTAAGGTCATCAGTTGACAGCTCAGTTGTAGGAGTATTTGCACTGGCTCCGCCACTGAAGAGCGCTCTTGCGCCTTCCTGTGCTTTCTTTGCCTCTTCTTCACCGTGTACCATCTGGGTGAGCTCATAGGCAAGGATCTCTTTCGCCGTGTTAAGCTGGCTTCCCTCCCAGCTTTCCATCTCTTTAATCTGCTCAATAGGCAGGAACGTGAGCATACGAATACACTTCAAAACATCTGCGTCTCCCACATTTCTCCAATACTGGTAGAAATCATAAGGCGAAGTCTTGTTGGGGTCAAGCCAAACAGCGTTTCCGGCGGTTTTTCCCATTTTTTTACCCTGAGAATCTGTAAGAAGTGTGATTGTCATGGCATGAGCATCTTTGCCTAGTTTCTTACGGATAAGCTCAGTTCCACCCAGCATGTTACTCCATTGGTCGTCACCACCAAACTGCATATTGCAGTTATAATGCTGGAAAAGATAGTAGAAATCATAGGACTGCATAATCATGTAGTTAAACTCAAAAAAGCTGAGTCCCTTCTCCATTCTCTGCTTGTAGCACTCCGCCCTAAGCATATTATTAACAGAAAAACACGTTCCTACCTCTCTCAGAAGCTCAATATAGTTAAGATTTAAAAGCCAGTCGGCATTATTAACCATAATGGCTTTGCCTTCGCCAAAATCAATGAATCTTTCCATCTGACGCTTAAAGCACTGGGCATTGTAATCAATATCTTCCCTGGTAAGCATTTTACGCATATCCGTACGACCGGAGGGATCGCCAATCAGCGTAGTTCCTCCACCAATCAAAGCAATAGGTTTGTTGCCAGCCTGCTGAAGACGTTTCATAAGCGTAAGTGCCATAAAGTGACCTGCCGTAAGACTATCGGCAGTACAGTCAAACCCAATATAGAAAGTCGCCTTTCCGGCGTTTATCATTTTTTTAATTTCTTCTTCATTTGTAACCTGAGCTATCAATCCTCTTGCCACAAGTTCTTCGTAAAGTTCCATAGGTATCTCCCTTTTACTAAGAATTATCCGGAGTCATAAAATTCTCCCTGTTAGTTGATGATTTTACTATTTATGCTGAGCTTTGTCAATAAGATATTTATTTTTATACTGATTAGAAGCTAAAAGCTGTTCTTCCGCCGATTTTAACCCGGTATCCGTAATAACATCTCCGCCGGCAAGCCTTGCGAGCTCTTTTTTCCTACCCTCAAGGTCCAATCTCGTAACCTTTGCGTAGGTGAACCCGTCTTCGACAGAATTTTTTGAAATTGCAAAATGGGTATCGGCCATAGCCGCAATCTGAGGCAGGTGTGTTACGCATATAACCTGTTTCCCATTTGAAAGTGACCAGAGTTTTTCGCCAACTCTGCGCGCTGCAATACCAGACACACCTGTATCAATTTCGTCAAAAACCATACTGTCAACAGAATCCTTTTTGCTGAGTACAGATTTTATCGCCAGCATTATTCTCGAAAGCTCTCCCCCAGACGCAATTTTACTTATCCGTCCAAGGTTTTGACCAGCATTAGCAGA